>NZ_AP026769.1:1500000-1689191 GCF_026000295.1 Helicobacter suis HS1
AAAATGGCAGGCTTCTTTAGAGGGGGAGGTTTGGGAGGGCGCTATTTTGCATTTGAACTATCAAGGCGTGCCTTGTGCATTAAGCGATCTTAAGCCCACTTTTTCAGAGATCGCACACACTCTTAAGCAAGGCCAAGAGGTGTGTTTTTCTACTTGCAGGGGAATTAAAGCCTTAAGCCTAAAACCAAGTAGGCGGGTTATGTTTGCTGATTTAAATAGTTTGCTTAGTCTTACGCGTATAGATAAAACAAGCGCACAGACTCTAGCTAGCTATGAAAAACCTAGTATGTGGGTCTGCCCTAAAGAGATTTTTAAACAAGAGCTCTTATTAGCACAAAGCGATCAAATCTTAGCCAGTTTACCCTTTGATCCTTTGCTTGGCCTCTTAGGGAAATTTTTACACGCGTTAGAAATGCCCTATATTTTTATACATGAGAGTGAAAAAGAGGCGCATTTAAGCTATCAATGTTTAGATGTTTATCCTAAAGATCTGAACATCACCCCCTCTAAAAAAGGCGTTATTCTTTGGCATGGACAACACAGCTTAAAGCATGCCATGCAGGCCTTAGAAAAAGAGCGCCATGTACTGATCCATCTTAGTTTTAAAGAGCCTAGTTGTTTTTGGATTAAAGAAGGGAATTATAAGTATCTTTTAACCTTCCAGATAGATACTTCACTCCCCTCTATTTTAAAACGCATCCAACAAGAGCCTAAGGGTGCTTCACTCTATAAAAACTACAAAAAAGAGTTTAAAGCCCTGTGTGAGACACTCGAACAAATTCCCCCCTCAGAGCCTAGTGAAAACCTATTAGATCTTTTAGGGGTGCTTTCTCAGATTTTAGGTTTAAGCCCTTTGAATGATAGTGCGCTTGTCTTTGAACATGCTAGAGCTTTTTTACGCCATAAGGGCCCGCGTATTGATTTTAAGATCATAGAGCGCTACAAAAAGCTTTATTTAGACGATCTAGCCCCCCTAAAAACGGCCATGAGTTTTCATTTAGCTGGGGTAGAAGATGCAACTTTATGCTTTGGAGTGCTTGATTCTTTAGCTGAGTTTTTGGGCAATTTTATTTATGATACTTATCTTAATTTTAGTGTGAATCGGGTGTGTTTGTGTGGCGATGTGTTTTTAGAAAAGGTGTTTTTAGATTTATGCGTGGGCTATTTTCCTAAGGAATGTACTTACCTATGGCCTCCCTTTGAAAATCCATGTTAGAATGAATGCATGCAAAAGAATGATAAAATTTATGTCGCGGGGCATTTAGGGTTGGTAGGGCGCGCATTGGTGGCGTCTTTATTAGATCAAGGCTATACAAATTTAATTTTAAAAACCCATGGTTAATTAGATTTAACCAGACAAAGCGCAGTAGAGGCGTTTTTCAAACAAGAACGCCCCGATGTAGTGATCTTAGCTGCTGCTAAAGTGGGGGGGATTTTAGCCAATAACACCTACAAGGCAGATTTTATTTATCAAAATTTAGCAATCCAAACCAATACAATTCATTGCGCTTACCAATATGGAGTTAAAAAACTCTTATTCTTAGGTTCAACTTGTATTTATCCCAAAGAAAGCCCCCAACCTATCAAAGAAGAATATTTACTCAGTAGCGCCTTAGAACCCACTAATGAGCCCTATGCTATCGCTAAAATTGCCGGGTTAAAAATGTGTGAGGCATACAATGCCCAGTATAAAACTAACTTTATTAGTGTCATGCCCACTAATCTTTATGGCCCCTTTGATAATTTTGATTTACAAAATGCCCATGTCTTACCTGCCCTATTAAGAAAAATGCATTTAGCGCGCCTTTTAGAGCAAGGGCGCATGGATTTAGTGTTACAAGATTTGCAAGTTTCTAGCTCTCAAGAAGGATTAGCCATTTTAGAAAAATATACCATTAGTGCGGAGGCTGTAGGCATTTGGGGAAGTGGTAAACCCAGACGCGAATTTTTGCACACCAGCGATTTAGCGCGCGCTTGTGTGTTTTTATTAGAGCACCAAAAAGCCGCCCCTACAAACAACCATATTAATATTGGCACGGGAGAGGATATTAGCATTCAAGACTTAGCCATGATGATTAAAAAAATCGTTGGTTTTAAAGGCGCGTTAGTTTTTGATCACAGCAAACCCGATGGCACTTTATATAAGTGTAGCGATGTGAGTAAAATCACGCATTTAGGATGGAAAGCCTGTATAGGATTAGAAAAGGGGCTTGAAGATCTTTATTTGTGGTATCAAAATAAACAAACCCTCAAAAGTTAAAAGTCTTTATGTTTCAAATAGTTGATAAGTTGCTTGCAATTTTTCTAAGCGCATGGTATTTGGCTTGATCTTGATCTTGCTTAGGTTCTTTGGTGCAAAACTTTAAATCTTTTTCTAGCCTTTCAGTGTAGGTCAACAACTCTTTTAGATAAGTCAAATAATCTAAGTGAGCGGGCGGTTTTTCTGGCTTAATTATTACACTTAGTCTAGACTTATTAGTCTATTAGAATACAAGGCAACTTGGAAGGGGAAAAACTCTACTCAAGATTGATCAATACTTCCCTGGCTCTCAAATCTGCTCTACTTGTGGAAGTAATACAGGTAAAAGCCACTGCACATTAGAAATTTTGTCTGGTTGCAAAACATATCATCACAGAGACCTCAATGCTAGCATCAATATTAGAAACTATGCTTTAGGTATGCTAGATGAGAGAAATGCTATCAAGGTAGATAAAACTAGGGTAGGGAAACTACCGAAGTTACGCTTGTGAAAGATTCTTCTAAGAGGCAGCAACTCAGCAGGCCTACTACTAGATACTAACAAAATATGTGGATCTATAGGTGCTTTTAGTACATGGCCTATTCTTGTATTCTTGATCCACAAATAGACGATGCATTCAGGGCTCTACCATGTTATTTAGCGCCAGTGAGCCTAAGACTTATACCATTACCTTTAGCAGTGCTAACACCACCCAAACAATCAGCAAAAGCCTACAAATTGTCGTCAAAGATCAAAATCTCAAACATTTAAGATAAGGAAAACTAATGGATAATATCGCTAGTATCTGGCTCAAGTGTAGGAGTTGCTGGGAGTTCTTCTAAGGGCTGGAGCTTTTTAGACTCTGTATTATCCATATAGTGGCTGTGGCTATATCTAAGATTTTTAGTAACTCAGGATCAAAGGGCACACCGCCATTACTCTCTAAACTATAAATACTTAACTGATAACCCGTTTTAGCAACCGCGCCGTAAACCCCCTAGCTTTAGCTATGGGGATATAAGGCGCATGTTTGGTCGTTTTTCAAGCAAAGTGTGTATAATATAGTTCTATGCTCATCGCCTACAAGCAGAAACTCTACAATTCAAGCAAGAACAAGCAGATAGACAGACTCTTGCGTCTTTATGGCATTTGCTACAATCATTGTATCGCTTTGCATAAGCGGTATTATAGGCTCTATAAGAAGCACTTGAATTTCTACACTTTGAAAAAGCACATCACCAAGCTAAAGAGAACAGCACGCTTTGCTTTTTTGAAAACTCTAGGCTCTCAAACCTTGCAAGAGCTAGTAGGGAGGATAGACAAGGTTTATAAAAGATTTTTTAAGAAACAAGGTAGACCACCACGATTTAAAAAGGTGGCTTTATACCAAATCTTTCACATTTAAGGGGGGAACAGGTTATAAAATCCAAAACAACATTATCTCTTTTAATGGCTATCGCTTTAAGTTTGTCAAAACCTACGACCTTGCAGGCAAACCCAAGACCTTAACCATTAAAAGAGATAATCTAGGCGATTATTTCTTGTGCTTGGTGTGCGAAACAGAGGATAACCTTAAGCCCGCAGGCGGTAACAGCGTGGGGCTTGACTTTGGGTTAAAAACTTTTCTCACATGCTCTAATGGCACACAAATCCCATCGCCTTTATTTTTCTCTAAATTCTTGCCTTTGATCCGTGCTTGCTCTCGCTCCCTATCCAAAAAGAAAAGAGGCAGTCATAACCGCCTAAAGGCTAGGCTAAAACTTGCTAGATTGCACCGCAAAGTCCAAAATCTTAGAAAAGACTTTTTCTACAAGATTGCTAATAGCCTAGCCAAACAATACGCCACTATTTTCATTGAAGATTTGAACCTGAAGGGTATGGTTAAACTTTGGGGGCGCAAGATTAATGATTTGGCTTTTGGTGAGTTTGTGGCTATCTTGGAGAGAAAAACCCAAGTGGTTAAGATTGATAGATTCTATCCTAGCTCTAAAACTTGTTCTAATTGTGGAGCACTCAAAGAGGATTTAAGCCTAAAAGATAGGTTTTTTCATTGCCCTTCTTGTGGCTTTTCTTTGGATAGAGATTTGAACGCAAGTATAAATATTCATAGAGTGGGGGCATCCACTCTTGGAGGAGAAGCTGTAAGACCCGCCTAGCGGGCAAGCTTTGATGATCCCAGAATCCCCTAGCTTTAGCTATGGGGAGTATGTCAAGCAAACAGCACCACAGAACACTACAAGCTTATGGCATTGATCTAAACGGCAAAACCTACCAAAGTGCGCAATTTTGGGATAAATGCGAGATCGGCGATAGCCTTGTTGTAGTTGAAAATCCAGACAATCCTAACGAAGTGGATGTATACACACCCACAATGCAATACCTAGCTAAAGCCACTTGTACCGATTTAGGCGCGCTTGCAATGGATCAAAAAGGTTTTAGAGCAGCCAAAAAATCCCACAAAGAAAGAGAACTTAAGCCCTTCATCGGTGAAGTTGAGCGCGCAAAGGCTATGGCTAATAAAAAACGCCAAGCCAAAATAGATGAGATTATCGGCAGAAGGCTTGACATACTCCCCATAGCTAAAGCTAGGGGATTCTGGGATCATCAAAGCTTGCCCGCTAGGCGGGTCTTACAGCTTCTCCTCCAAGAGTGGATGCCCCCACTCTATGAATATTTATACTTGCGTTCAAATCTCTATCCAAAGAAAAGCCACAAGAAGGGCAATGAAAAAACCTATCTTTTAGGCTTAAATCCTCTTTGAGTGCTCCACAATTAGAACAAGTTTTAGAGCTAGGATAGAATCTATCAATCTTAACCACTTGGGTTTTTCTCTCCAAGATAGCCACAAACTCACCAAAAGCCAAATCATTAATCTTGCGCCCCCAAAGTTTAACCATACCCTTCAGGTTCAAATCTTCAATGAAAATAGTGGCGTATTGTTTGGCTAGGCTATTAGCAATCTTGTAGAAAAAGTCTTTTCTAAGATTTTGGACTTTGCGGTGCAATCTAGCAAGTTTTAGCCTAGCCTTTAGGCGGTTATGACTGCCTCTTTTCTTTTTGGATAGGGAGCGAGAGCAAGCACGGATCAAAGGCAAGAATTTAGAGAAAAATAAAGGCGATGGGATTTGTGTGCCATTAGAGCATGTGAGAAAAGTTTTTAACCCAAAGTCAAGCCCCACGCTGTTACCGCCTGCGGGCTTAAGGTTATCCTCTGTTTCGCACACCAAGCACAAGAAATAATCGCCTAGATTATCTCTTTTAATGGTTAAGGTCTTGGGTTTGCCTGCAAGGTCGTAGGTTTTGACAAACTTAAAGCGATAGCCATTAAAAGAGATAATGTTGTCTTGGATTTTATAACCACATTGTGAAAATGTGAAAGACTGATAGTTGGCCACCTTTTTAAATCTAGGCGGTCTGCCTTGTTTCTTAAAAAACTTTTTATAAGCCTTGTCTATCCTCCCTACTAGCTCTTGCAAGGTTTGAGAGCCTAGAGTTTTCAAAAAAGCAAAGCGTGCTGTTCTCTTTAGCTTGGTGATGTGCTTTTTCAAAGTGTAGAAATTCAAGTGCTTCTTATAGAGCCTATAATACCGCTTATGCAAAGCGATACAATGATTGTAGCAAATGCCATAAAGACGCAAGAGTCTGTCTATCTGCTTGTTCTTGCTTGAATTGTAGAGTTTCTGCTTGTAGGCGATGAGCATAGAACTATATTATACACACTTTGCTTGAAAAACGACCAAACATGCGCCTTATATCCCCATAGCTAAAGCTAGGGGGTTTACGGCGCGGTTGCTAAGCTAAATATAGATGTTAAGACCTACTACAAATACCTTAATGAACTTAAGGCTAAAGGCCTTGTAGAAACTGAGGCAATTAGAGATGAACAAGGACGCTTTAGCACAAAAAGCGTCATAAAACTACACACAAACCCAAAGACTATAACCTTAGAAGTACCAGAGGAGGACTAGCATGTTTCAGAAACTCACCACAAACGCCACACTAATAGTCAAGCCCCAGATCAAAGAGGGCTTTGCAGCTATTGATAATAACATTGTCTACCACGCAGACCTAAGCCCCATAGCTACAAAAATTCTTGTGTGGTTAAGAACACTTCCCAGTGATTGGGAAGTCAACACCAAACACGCCTGTAAACACTTGCGGCTCTGCAAAAACACCTACTACAAATACACCCAAGAGCTTAGAGACAAGAGCCTTTTAGACATAGTAGAGATTAGAGATGAGAAAGGGCGCTTCACGGGGAAAACCCAGTTCGTGTTAAAAGACCCAGACTTAGACAAATTAGAGGCAATCCAAAGCCCAACTAAAAAAATTTGCACCATAGCCCATAGCCCACGAAATGATACTACGGATAAAAGCCCTAAAAATGGCGTTATCAAACCCAAAAACCCCCATAAATACGGGGTTACATCCATAGCCCACGAAATGAACCCTAACAAATGTATATATAAGAGAACAAAGAAACATGTACTCTTTACAACCCGCGCCATAAGCCCCTAGCTTTAGCTATGAGGATATAAGGCGCATGCTCTTTGAGCATATTGGAGCATATTGGAGCATATTGGAGCATATTGGAGCATATTGGAGCATATTGGAGCATAACCTATTCACAATGTATTAGTTAACTATAGTTGCGTATAGCACATTGCATAGTTATAACCATGCCGTTGGGATTTATAGCAACAACAACATTGTCTATTCTTGCAAATACCACATTGTATGGTGATACAGGCAAAAGTCCTTGTAGATCAGGTAGAAGTAAGGTTAAAACAAATCATTTTGGAAGTGGCGCAAGAGCTAGAAGTAGAGATTTTGGAGATGGAAACAGATAAGGATCATATCCATATTTTGGCAGAAGTTGATCCTAGCTTTGGGTGATGAAGTTTATTAGGACAGCTAAGGGTAGGAGTAGTCGGCTCTTAAGGCAAGAGTTTGCGCACTTAAGAACTAAATTGCCTACGCCAAACTCTTGTTTTACCTCTTCTGTAGGGGGTGCTCCTTTGGAAGTGATCAAACAATACATCGCCAATCAGCAAAACTCTAAAAAGACCCAAGCAAAAAGAAAGGTGGAAGGCCTATGTTAATCAACCTATAGCAAGGCCTGCAATACCGCTAAATTCAAAGCGCTTAACTTTTCAACATAGTGCCTTAAATGGCTTGGCAAAGCTAAGAACTTCATGGCAGCTACAAATGTTAAATGCTTAGTTAGAAATAAAAGCTTACAGGCACAAAGACCAAGAGGGCTTGTTTAAAAGAAAGTAAAAGGTTGTAGCGTACAAAGTATAAAAATAGGCCCACTACAAGTAACATGACTAAGAGAGAGAATAAATGCGCATAGGCGCTAAGAAAAAATTCATAGGTTTCAGAGGCGTTAGTGGCTAACAGGGTTTCTATCAGGGCTTGGTTTAAACTCGTTTGGTAGTAAGTAGGAGGTAAAAAAATCTAAAGAGGCACAGCCAAGAGAGAGGATAACAATAAGATTTTTACAAATTGTGTTGATTTTTGGGGGGGAGAAAACTTATCAAGAAATACAAAGTATAAAAAGTGCAAAACCATAAAAGGCCACTTTGATCACCAGATAACTTAGCATGCCACTCATATACACATCTGGAGAGAAAAAGCAAGCTACAATAGGTGCAAGCCACGCTATTAAAAGGCGCATATCTACGATCACTTTAGGCATATAAATCCTTTTTAAAATGAAAAGTTAAACTTTGCAAGCAAGCCTAAGTTCACGATTTTAGCACAAGTGATCAAAGTTCTACTATTCTAAGAACACCATTTTTTGGCTATTATTACTTATAATCAAAACAATCATAAACAATAGGAGACAGATTTTTATGCAGGCTATTAATACTCCATTTCTAGGGATTTTCAAAGACACTATACCCATGCCAAACACTAGCCATTAAGTGCCCAGATGATAGTACTTGAAAACTCAGAAGCCCTTGTTTTATGTGTAGTGGGGGTGCTAACCGGTATTACAGCCGGATTTTTTGGCATTGGTGGGGGCGAAGTTGTGGTACCTGCTGCTATCTTTGCAGGTTTTAGTTATAACCATGCCGTTGGGATTTCACTCGCTCAAATGCTTTGTTCTTCTTTAGTAGGCTCGGTGATTAACTATAAAAAAGGTTTGTTAAATTTACAAGAGGGTATTTTTGCGGCTTGTGGGGGATTAATAGGGGCAATCTTGGGAGGCTTTTTATTAAAAGTGATAGATGATCGCATACTCATGGGTGTGTTTGTAGTGGTGGTGTGCTATACCTTTATTGAATATGCTTTTGGGCGCAAAGAAAGGCATTATCAAAACGCACACTTTTACATGCACGCAAAAAAAGCCCCTCTAAAAATCCCTATTATCCATTGGCATTTGAGTAAGACACATGCTATTTTAGTCCTAGCAGGTTTAATTACAGGAATTTTTTCTATTCCACTGGGCATGGGTGGGGGGATTTTAATGGTGCCCTTCTTAGGCTATTTTTTAAAATACGATACACAAAAGATTGTACCTTTGGGTTTGTTCTTTGTGATCTTTTCCTCGCTCTCAGGGGTGATTTCTTTAGCCCACTCCGGCGTACTAAATAGCCACGCTTTACAAGCAGGATTAATCACCGGATTAGGCGCACTAGTAGGTGTTGGCATTGGGATTAAACTGATTTTATTAGCTAATGAAAGAGTCCATAAAATTTTATTACTCTGCATTTATGCGCTCAGTACTTTAGCCACGCTTTATAAACTCATTACAGGCTAATTAAATCCTTAGTCAAAACAATTTCTTGGATATGGTGCTGTTTTTGGATTTTACAAACTTGTATCAGTACATCAACCGCGCTTTTAAAATACTTTTCCACAACTCTTAGATCAAATTTAGCCTTATGCCCCATTTCAATATTAAGTGCAATAGCCTCTAAAACTTGAGATATGCTATTAGCATGCAAAGTACTTAACATGCCCTTATGCCCTGTGTTGGCTAAACGCAAGAATAAAAGCGCGTTTCTAGTATCAATCTCACCAACCATAAGACAATCAGGGCGCATGCGCATGGCCATGTTAAGGGCGTTTTCATAGCTAAAGGGAGTTTGTTCATTCTTGCCCACTAAAAGCCCTACATGGTTTTCAAACCCGCTTAAATCTAGTTCTTGACTATCCTCTACACTCACAACCCGACTTTGCCTAGGAATGTATTCTAAAAGTGCGTTGAGTAAACTAGTCTTGCCACTAGCTGTACCGCCACTAATTAGAATGTTATACCCCTCTTTCACCATATTTTTAAGATCGCCATAACCATAAGGGCAATTTGGCGCGATGATAAAAGCTTCTAAAGGGAATTTTTGGGAGGTTGGGATACGGATATTTAAACTGATTTGGTTATTAGTGGTAATACTAAAGTGATTAGCACTCACTCTATAGCGGGTAAAGGGAATAGAACAGTTAAGGGTAGGGGTTTGCAAATTAAAAGATAAATGGCGGTAATTGCCTAGTTGCTCACAAAAATGTAATAAAAACTCTTTACTAAAGGTGTTGTCATGGATTTTATGGCGTGATCCATCTAGTTTATAAAGCCACAGTTCTTGCTCTGTATTGCTAATTAGTTCGCTAATACCACTTTCTAAATAAGGGATAAAACGGGCAATCTGGGCTTTTAAAACTTTATGGGTGGTGAGTTGAGCTAACACGGTTAAGCGCTTTTTTTAAATCTTCTGGGGTGTCAATGCCTATGCTATTTGTTTGTACATGGCTAGTTGTGATGATCTTATGGTGGTAGAGAGCACGGAGTTGTTCGAGTTTTTCAATCTCTTCTAAGGGGCTTTTTTGAAGAGCACAAAATTCTAAAAGTGTATGGGCTCTAAAGCCATAAATGCCAATATGCCCTAGAAATTCTACAAAAGAGTCATCGCGATTATAAGGAATAACAGCACGGGAAAAATATAAAGCTTGTTTATTTGCACCTAGCACTACTTTAACTAAATTAGGATCAAGGGCTTCTTGAGGGGTGATTGTTTTAATGCATGTGTGCATGAAGGGCGTGTTTTTAGATTCTTCTAAGAGAATAGCGATGATTTCTGGTTCTAAAAAAGGTTCATCGCCTTGTAAATTAACTACCGGCGTTTCTGGAGGTAGATTTAAAAGCATGCAGGCTTGCGCGCATCTATCTGTGCCACTAGTGTGATTCACACTTGTTAAAATAGCCTTGATCTTAAAATCTTCACAGGCTTTTAATAGTAACACATCATCGCATGCAACCACCACCTCATCTACCTTTTGGGCGTTACGGGCTGTAGCCACCAGCATAGGAACCCCGCCAAGTGGCACAAGAAGTTTTCTTTTAAAACGGCTAGATTCTAATCTAGCAGGAATAATAATCATAGATAGCCTTTTTATCAGATAAATTATTATAGTCTTTTATAGCAAGCTTAGCTTTTTTGGCTATGCTCTTATTTATTTTTAAAGAAAGGGTTTATTTGCAAACACTAAGTAGCCAAGATTATCAAAACAAGATAGCTAAGGGAGCGGTTGTGATTAATGTGGGTGCGCATTGGTGTCCGGATTGTCGCAGGATTGAGCCGATTATGGAAGTTTTAGAAAAGGAATATTCAGGGGTGGTGTTTTTTAAAGTGGATTTTGATAAAAGCACAGATTTAAAAGAGACGCTAGGCATTAAGCGTATCCCTACACTTATTTTTTATAAAAATGGGGTAGAAGTGGGTAGTAGGCTAGTAGAGCCTAGTAGTAAAGCAGAGATTGAAAAATCTTTAAAAGTATTGCTGTAATTTGGTTGCGGGGGATGGATTTGAACCACCGACCTTTGGGTTATGAGCCCAACGAGCTACCGGGCTGCTCTACCCCGCGTCTTTGGCTGGGGTAAAAGGATTCGAACCTCTGAATGCCAGGACCAAAACCTGGTGCCTTACCACTTGGCGATACCCCAACAAAAAGCCCCATTCTATCTAATTGCAATGTAAAAGTCAAGCTAACATCTTGGAATATGCACATGGGTAGCTAAGCCACCTAAAGAGGTTTCGCGGTATTTAGGGTCTAAAGATTTACCCACCTCATACATGGTTGAAATCACATCATCTAAGCTTACTTTAGCCTGATAGCCATCTTCAAGTGCTAAACGCGCAGAAGACACCGCTTTAATCGCCCCTACTACATTACGCTCAATGCAAGGGATTTGTACCAAACCACCTACCGGATCACAAGTTAAACCCAAATGGTGTTCCATGGTAATTTCAGCCGCGCTTAAAACTTGTTCTACACTTCCGCCCATTACAAAAGCAAACCCAGCTGCAGCCATAGAAGAAGCAGTCCCCACCTCAGCCTGACACCCCGCCTCAGCCCCGCTTAGTGAGCCATTTCTTTTATATAAATAGCCAATGGCTGCACAGGTGAGTAAAAAATCTACAATTTGTTCGGTTTCTAAAGGTTTAATGTGCTGGTGGCAATAAAGTAACACCGCAGGCACCACCCCACAAGCCCCATTAGTAGGAGCGGTAACCACTTTATGCCCTCTGGCATTTTCCTCACTCACCGCTCGCGCATAGAGTGTAATGTAATCTACTAGGCTTAAAGGATCGGCTTTATTATGCGATTGGATTAGGCGTGTGTAAATTTTAGGGGCTAAAGAAGCCATGCCAATATAACCGGGCAAGCTTTTTTCACTAGAAGAAATCCCACTCTGATAACAAGCTAGCATGGTCTGATAAATTTCTAAACAATAAGTACGGGCATAATTTTCTTTAAACAGGGCATTCTCATGCATCTCTACAATACCGGCAATGTGGGTATGGTGTTTCTCACATAAATTTTCTAGCTCTTTAGCACTGGCAAAGTCAAAGGGAGTGTGGCAATCTTGTGTAGTACTATTTTTTTTGTGTTGTAATTCCTCTTGTGTGTAGATAAATCCCCCGCCGGTGGAGTAATAAATCTCTTGAACTAATAATTTTTGGTGGGCATTAAAGGCTTGTACTTCCATGCCATTTTCATGCAAGGGTAGGGTTTTAGAATCAAAGAGAATATCCTCTTGTAAAGAAAAATCGATCTCTTTTTTTTGGGCTAAAAGGATTTTATGATCTTGGATAGCTTGTTTTAAAATAACCTCTCTTTGTTCTAGCCGTACTTCTCTAGCACTCACACCACTTAAACCTACAATACAAGCTAAATCTGTCAAATGCCCCTTACCGGTAAGAGCAAGCGAGCCATGTAAAATCACACGCACGCGATTAACTTGTTCTATCAAACCTTGTTTGTATAAAAGAGCACAAAAACGCGCACAGGCATCCATAGGTCCAATGGTGTGGGAAGAACTAGGACCAATGCCAATTTTAAATATCGCAGTGATTGATTGGTTAGAAGAGGGCATGGATACACTCCTTATTTAAAAACAATCTCAATAATAGCATTTAAAACGGTTAACACGCCGGTTAAGAAAATAAAAATATCGGCTAAAGGGCTTCTAAATTCTTTCATAGAAGGCAGAGCATACATCGCCACAATGGGTAAAATAAAAGTAACAGCGGCTAAAGCCGGTCCCCCCAAGCTTTCAATAAAACCTAAAATACTAGGGTTGGTATAAGATACGCCAATAATGCTTATCCATAAAAATAAAGTGATCCAAATATCAATGGTTTTATGCCGTTTGGTATTGAGTTTATCTTTAGTAAAAATTTGCACCACTAAGCCTTTTAAACCTTCCTTAGCCCCATAATAATGCCCAAAAAAAGAAGTAATGATGGCTAAAAAGGCCACAATAGGCCCCGCATAGCCGATAATGGGGTTATTTAAAGTGTTGGCAAAATAACTTAATATGGGGATATTTTGTTCTCTAGCCTTGATTAGGTCGGCTGGTTCTAAACAAAGAATACAAGAAAAGACAAAGAACATGACAAAGAATAGTAAAAGTGAGGTGTTGAGTAATTCAATTTGGTTTGTCTTATAGTGTTTGAGTTCGCCGTAATGTTTTTCTACCGCTTGGGCAAAAGTGGAGATAATGGCGCTGTGATTAAAAGAGAAAATCAAAACAGGCAAGGTAAACCATAGAGCTGCAAAAAACCCTTTAAAGGTAGGAATATCTGTGAGCATGGAGGTTTTCCAGTAAGGAATAAGATAGAGAGAAAATACCAATAAAATTAAAGCTAGAGGGTAGACTAAAGCATTAGAGATACGGGTAACCACAGTAGTATTAAAAATCATGACAAAAATCATGCCAGTGATGAGGTGCTCGGCTAAAAAAAAGCGGTTATTTTCAAAATAATGCAGGCCTAATTGGTTACTAAAAAAAGAATCAACGGTATTTGTAATCCCCACCCCATAAGCTAAACAAATAGGATAAAGCGCAAAGAAATACATAAGCGTGATAAAAAAACCAACTTTTCTACCTAAATGTGTGGCGGCATGGGTAATATCCTCATTGCCAATTGCATTTACAAAGCGCGCTAAGGCTCTATGGCTTAACCAAGTCATCGGAAAACTCAAAAGCGCCATCACCACCACAGGCCAAAACCCGTGTTCGCCGGCTCTAATGGGTAAAAATAAGATTCCAGCCCCAATGGCTGTACCAAACATGGACCACATCCAGCGGATGTCAAAAAGATTAAGAGATTTACGCGGATCGTCCATGAATTGCCTTTGATATAAGATAAAATGTTGTGATACCAACAAATTTTATAATAATACTCATTTTATGCCTAATTTTTATAAAACCCATTACAAACAAGATAAAGCGTTATGAATGGCTATTAAATCTGCATGGGCGGGTATATCATGGACACGCAAGATACTAGCCCCATGTGCTAAAGCTAAGCCATGTAAGGCTAATGTTCCGGCTAATCTATCCTGTACTTCTTGTTTACACACCTCCCCGATACTCCCCTTACGGCTACAGCCCACTAACAAAGGATAACCAAAGTGTAGAAAATGTTCTAAATGTTGGATAAGGGTTAGATTCTGAGTTGTGCCTTTAGAAAAACCAAAACCAATATCTAAAATAATGCGATCCACTCCAGATTTTGATAACTCCTCAATTTTAGAAGTGAAAAACGCTTCTAAATCCTGCCATAAATCTTTAGCTGAAAGTAAAGTACCGTCCATTGGTACGCCACATGAATGCATTAAAATCACTTCAGGCTTATAGTATTTGGCTATTTCTAGCATTTGTACATCTCTAAACCCATTAACATCATTAAGCACAGCAAAACCATGTTCAAGCGCAAAAGCAGCCGTTTTAGGGTTATAAGTATCAATGCTAAATTTAATGTGCTGATAAAGTCCTTGATTTTTAATTTCTAAACACAACTCTTTTAGGCGTGCTATTTCTGTATGAGAGTCTACATAAGTGCTTAAAGGCCTAGAGCTAGCCGCTCCAATATCAATATAACTGGTCTTATGCTGTAAAAAAGTTTGGATAGTTTGTAAGGCTTCTTTTGTGCTATAGCGGCTATTAGGATAAAAGCTATCTGGAGTGAGATTAATCACACCCATTAAAGCGGGTTTAATTTGGGCTACTTTGAGGTGTTTTTCTAAAATTTGAGCTAAGTCTTTAAGGCCAAAATCTTGTTCTTTACATTTTTGGCTGAGTCGTTCTAATTGATCTTGAGTGCCAACTAAAAGACAGTTATAGGTTTTCTTTTTTGCCAAAATACAGTCTTTAGGTGTGGCTAGTTCAGCCCCTACGCGCAAGGCTTCTTGTTTTAAAATCAAGGTAGCGCTTAGGGGTAAATCCTCAATTTTAAAACTAAAGAGTCGCCCTTTTTTTGCCATGATTTCTTGGCCGATTTTATGAACTTTAATCTCTTGCAGGGCTAAAGAAAAACTTTTAGGATTTACACGCCGTAAAAACATCAAACTTCTCTAGCCTCCAAAATTGCTAACAGCAAAGGTAATAAATTATAACTAGGGCGCAAATACAAAGCATTAGCATAAACTGCCTCTTGAAAATATTCTAGTTTTTCGTTTAAGTGTGATATGGGTGCGCTTTATTTCTTCAAGTAAAGCGCTAATTTGCATTTGCGTTTCTGCTTTATTCCAATTTTCTTGATCAATTCTTTGTAAGTAGCGATATACTTCATCTAAACTACAGGTGCGTAAGTCTAATCCAAAAGGCTTAGGCGTGGGTTTAACGCGTTTATCTATGCATGGCAGGCGTGAACGGATAGTGGGCAATAGTACATGTTTATGCTTAGCAAATAGAATAAATAGCGTCTTTTCAGGGGGTTCTTCTAAAATTTTAAGCAAGGCATTTTGGGCAAAGATATTGAAAGTATTGGCTGCAATGATGCAAACTTTTTGCTCCCTAGAGCTTAAAGTAGCGCGCCGTTTAATTTCATGGGCATGATCAATTTTAAGCTCTTCTTCTACAAATAATTCTATAAAAACTGGTGTGTTTTGCTCTAAAAAGTACTGTTTTAACTCTGCTTGGTAGCTTTTAGCCTCCTCACAAGGTACATTTGCATAAATAAGGCTACTTGTCATGTTAAACTCAGCTTTCCTAATAAAGCGTCTAATAATATGTGTTCAAAAACTTGATAGAGTTGGAGTAATTGGTGATCGCTTAAAGGGTCTAAAGAATTAAAGCTAATGATTTCCTCTCTAGGGGGTGAATCAAAAGCCCATAAAAGCCCGCGTTCTTGTAAGACTAAATTAGCTATTGGAGAGCTAAAAGCCCCTACATACCACAGAATATGGCTTTGATAAACAAGATTTAAAGTACTGCTTACCAATGCATTTTCTGACTGGTTTAGGCGGGATTGGAGGGTTGTGGGGATTTCAAAAATAGGGATTAAAGGACGCAAAGGGTGGCTATTTAGATGAGAGAGGACATAAAGCTTAAACCATGCGCGCTCTGTATCCGTATCCATCAAAACACTCCCCCCTCCTATAATGTGTTTGATTGCCTGAATACAAGCAATCCAGTTGCAATTTTGTAGCCAATCTTTTAAAAAAGAAGGCTGCTCTTGTAAAATAGGGTATAACCATTGGTACATCTCTATAGTTCTAATTTAAAAGCAGCGTGCAGTGTTTTTAAAGCTAATTGTGCTAAAGCAACATCTACCACAACTGAAATTTTAATTTCACTCGTGCCAATCATTAAAATATTAATGTTTTCTTTGGCTAAAGCTTTAAAGGCCGCGCTGGCAATTCCTGAGTGAGAGCGCATGCCAACCCCTACAACAGAGATTTTAGCAATTTGATCATCACATTCTACCGATCCAATATCTTGTAGATTTTTTAAAACCTGTTTACAAGTTTGTAGATCCTCTTTAGGCACTGTAAAATTAATATCTGTCTTGCCATTGCGCCCCACAGTCTGCACGATTAAATCAATATTGATATTTGCATCTGCTAAAAGCCCAAAGATTTCTCCAGCAATTCCGGGGTAATCACGGGCATCAACGATATTTACACGCGCCTGATCTGTATCCATAGCAATACCGCTCACAATGGGTTTTTCCACAATTTGCTCCTCTGAAGTGATGCGCGTCCCCTCTGTTGTACTAAATGAACTGCGGGTAACTAGCGGAATATGATACTTTTTAGCTAATTCTACCGAGCGGTTAAATAAAACCTTTGCCCCCATAGAGGCTAGCTCTAACATTTCTTCATAACTAATTTGATCGATTTTTCTAGCCTGCGGTACAATGCGCGGATCTGTGGTATAAATCCCATCTACATCGGTATAAATTTCACAAAGATCAGCATGTAAGGCCCCGGCTAAAGCCACCGCGCTTAAATCACTCCCACCTCTGCCTAGAGTAGTAATTTCTCCGTGTACACTCACGCCCTGAAATCCAGCCACCACCACCACAAAATTTTGGGCTAAAAGCTCTTGGATTTTAGAGGGGTTGATTTCTAAGATTTGGGCTTTACTATAGTGTGAATCTGTGAGAATCCCTGCTTCTCTCCCGCTTAAAGAACAAGCCTTTTGCCCTAGAGATTCTAGAGCAATGGCTAATAAAGAACTAGCAATTTGTTCTCCACTGCTTAATAGTCTATCTAATTCTCTTTGATTGGGGCGTGTTCCAAAATAACGGGCTAGATCTAAAAAATCATCTGTAGTATCCCCCATAGCCGAAACCACTACCACCAGATCTTCAAAGCGTTTTTTACTCTCAAGTACCCGTTTGGCTACAGCCTCAATACGCGCACACCCCCCCATACTAGTGCCCCCAAACTTTTGGACCACTAACACTTAAAGATACCCTTCCTTGCGGAAATAACCAATGACTTGTCTATAAACCTGCCGTTTAAAATACACCACTCTATGGAATAAATCCTTAGTTTTGACAAAACAATAGCGATCAAATTCTGGACAAAGGGTTTTAATGTTAACCAGAGCGTTATTTTTAAGCCGTACTAAAAAGTACTTTTGTCTTTGGCCATCAAAGGGGTAGAGCTTTTTAGTCATGGTTGGGGGGAAATCATAGGTGATCCATTTGGGATATTCTGCAATCACTTCCACCGCATCTGTGCCTATTTCCTCTAAAAGCTCGCGGTATAGTGCCATTAAAGGCGTCTCGCCTTGATCAATCCCTCCTTGAGGAAACTGCCATGCTCCTTGAATATCAATGCGCTGT
Organism: Helicobacter suis HS1; assembly: GCF_026000295.1. Taxonomy (NCBI): domain Bacteria; kingdom Pseudomonadati; phylum Campylobacterota; class Epsilonproteobacteria; order Campylobacterales; family Helicobacteraceae; genus Helicobacter; species Helicobacter suis. Next base: position 1,517,831 of record NZ_AP026769.1, read on the forward strand.
GCGATTAAAAACTCACAATCACTGGGATAATGTGAGGAAAGCACAACAGCGGCCACATTAGGCCGATAACTTTTCTTAGTTTCCATGCTTATCCTTTAGCTGTTTGCACCATATCTTTGACTGCGCAACTTAAAACTAATGGACATTATAGCACACACAAAACTAAGACAGAAAAGACCCCCGCTGTATCTAAACTAGATGATTGGATTATTTTTTAAGAGTAGGGATAAATTTTGATAGCGCATCAATATCTTCATCACTCAAGCTCTGAGCCTGTGCATGCATCACACCACCCGCTCCATACCGATTAAGCGTACCGGCTTTATAACCTGATAAATCCTCTTTAATTGTAGCGCTATCTAGAGTGTTAACCACATGCCCTTTACCAAATGCTTTTTTATCCATAGCAGGTCCATGGCATCCAGCACATCTTTTAACAAGCGTAGACGGATCAGCTGCTCCTAAAAAACTAAACCCCAACACAAAGCCCAAAAGCAAGCACTTTTTCACATAATCTCCTTTGATTATTTTTATCAAAAAACATGTTAAGATGATACTAATTTAAAGATTAAGCCATGTTTAAAATCCCGAGCCCTAGTAGCCTGTATTTGCACATTCCTTTTTGTCAAAGCAAATGTGGCTACTGCGCTTTTAATTCTTTTGTAGGTTTAGATGCGCTAAAAGAAGCCTACACACAGGCTTTAATCTGTGATCTAAAGGCAAGTCTAATAACCTCCCCTGTGCTCTCCTCTATCTTTGTGGGTGGGGGCACGCCTAATAGCCTTAAGCCTAAGTTTTATGAGCAAATTTTTAATGCTATTAGCAAATACGCTTATTTAAAATCAGATATAGAAATCACTTTAGAGGCTAATCCAGACCTAATTAATCAAGAGTGGTGTTGTATATTAAAACAACTAGGGGCTACGCGCCTTTCTATAGGCGTGCAGAGCTTTTTTCCTGATAAATTACACCTCCTACAAAGAGAACACGATCACAGCGCTATTTTTAAAGCACTTGATATAGCCTATCAAAGTGGCTTTGAGCATTTAAGTATCGATCTGATTTATAACACCCCATTGGATACAAAAGAGCGCCTAGAAGAGGAATGCAAACAGGCTAGCAAACTCCCCATTGATCACCTCTCAGCCTACAGCCTCACCCTGGAGGATAATACAAGGCTTATTAAAGATATTAACCCTTGTGAACTTCTTCATTTAGATACATTTCTCAAAGAATGTTTAAAAGATAGAGGGTTTAAACAATATGAAGTTTCTAATTATGCTAGAGATTATCAGGTACGCCATAATTTAGGCTACTGGGAGGGTTTAGAATATTTTGGTTGTGGGGCAGGGGCTGTGGGGAGAATCAAACAACAAAGGCTTTATAAAATTAAAGATGTTGCCACCTATATAGACAACCCTTTTAAAGCGCGGGTAGAAAATCTAAGCCAAAAAGACTTGTGGTTTGAATCGTTGTTTTTAGGTTTGCGCTGTATCTTGGGCGTGCCTTTAGAAGGCTTAGACTCTTTAAAAGTCCAAACACTTCTAAAAGAGAAAATCTGTGTCATAGAAAACAAAAGGCTAATTGCTAGGGATTTTTCCCTAGCCGATGAAATTGCCCTGTGGTTAGTAGACTAACTAAGTTAAGAGCCGTAAAATGTTTTGTTGCACGGTGTTAGCCTGACTCATGGCATAGCTACCAGATTGGGCCAAGATATTATTTTTACTAAAGTTAGCGCTCTCTTCAGCAAAATCCACATCTCTAATTTGTGATTCAGCTGCTTTTACATTCACTTGGGTGATCGTGATGTTATTAACAGTGCTAACCATTTGGTTTTGCACAGAACCCAAATCAGAGCGGATTTTATCTAGCATTTTTTGTGCAGACTCAGCAATATCCATCACCACCATAGCGCCCTTAAGGGTGGTAACCCCAGAACCTAAAGTGAGATTTTCTGCGGCAATGGTTTTATTGTAGTTAGCCCCTGAGGCAGAGCGCACGGCTTGGTTAAATTCACCTAAAACATCTCTAAGATTAACCGTAGTACTAGCCGTTTCACCCTTACCAAAACCAATGGCTTTATAACCGGCATTTGGATCGGTTACATTTGCCCCAGAAACAATTAAGATATCTCTAGCATCTTGGCGCACTAAAGAAAGACGGCCAAAATTTAAAGAACCATTTGTAACCTTTTGGCCTCCATTCATGGTATCTAAGGCCATAACCCCAGAACCGCCCTTTTGATTGCCCCCTTCATCATCAACTTTAAGGCTAATTCCCCTCCCATCAAGACTTCTAAGATTAAGCCGTCCTTTGGCATCTGTATAGGCCTCTACACCGGTTTGGGAGGTTACAGCATTAATTGCAGCGATCAAACGGCCATCGCTATCATTTTTCTTAATGCCCACCACATTACCTATATGAACACCGTTAAGTACTATGTTATCTAGGTTACCCGAACGCACAGCCGTATCTGAGGTGGAGATCACATTAGCCGTAGCCCGTACACCTGTTGCATTAGAGTTTTTATTAATCACCTCTGCTAACACACCAAGACCCGTACCTGCAGAAGTAGAAATCTTCACGCTTTCTAAAGTTACATCATGGGTACCATTAACCTGTTTGAAAGTTAAGGCCACCTCTCCAGCGGCGGTGATAAGACTACCGGTTACAATTTTTGTTTGCCCGATTTTATCTGAAGTAGCTGATCCAATACTAGCCTTAATGGTCTCATTAGAATACGCCCCCACTTGGAACTCTTTATTAGAAAACGCGCCTGATAATAAAGTTTGTCCATTATAAGAGGTGGTGGTCCCGATATTATCCAAACTTTGAATCAAGCGCACAATATCAGCCTGAAGGGCTTTTCTGGATTGGGTATTTTGCCCATCTTGAGCGGCCTGTGTAGCCTTAGTTTTGATGGTATCTAAAATCTTGATTTGCTCATCCATTGCCTTATCTGCAATTTGGATAATGCCCATACCATCATTGGTATTAGAAATAGCCTGCCCTAAACTTTTAGCCTGAGAGCGCAATGAATCCGCAATGGTCATACCCGAAGCGTCATCAGCTGCCTTGTTAATGCGCAAACCAGAACTCAAGCGTTCAAGCGATTCTTTTAAATCGCGTTGTGTTACTAGCCCCACCGCATGGGCGTTTAACGCATTGATATTCGTGTTAACCTGAAATGCCATAATAACTCCTTGTTAATGTTCCTAAAGCTTCCTTGCTTTGGCGCTTGCTATATCGGTTAAAAATGGTTTTACTCAACTCCAAGATTAATTCACTTAAGAAACAGGCACAACTTGAGGGAAACCATAGGCAATAATCGTAACAACAATTCCAATTAGAATCACAAACAAAATAGAATACTTAACCGTGAATTTAAATAGATCAGATTCCTTACCCGCTAAACCCACTGCAGCACAGGCAATTGCAATGCTTTGAGGGCTAATCATTTTGCCTAAAGTCCCCCCCACAGTGTTAGCTGTGATCGTTAAAATTTCAGGAATTTTTAAATTATTAGCGGTGAGTTGTTGGAGTGATCCAAAAAGTAAATTAGAACTTGTATCACTCCCGGTTAAAAACACACCCACCCAGCCGATGATAGGCGAGAAGAAAGTAAAGGCTTTACCGGTATGGGTGAGTGCTAGCGCCATTGTTGCAGAAATCCCGCTATAGTTAGAAACATAAGCAAAACTTAACACAAGCCCGATTGTTAAAACCGGATAGCGCATCTCTTTGAGTGTCTCGCCAAAAACACCCACCGCCTCACTCATTTTAACTTTTAACACAAGCACACTCAAAATAGCCGCAACAAAAATAGCTGTACCTACCGTGTTAATTAAGGGGAGTTTAAAAATAACGGGAGCTGTTGGGCTTTTACCCTCTATAACAAAAGGAGCGCTCTTAAAAATCTTTTGGCTAATGCTTGTAAATTCAAAGTAAAAATCAGAAAAAGCAAGTGCCCCTCCCTTAGCAAAGAGATTTTTAAACCAAGGTTGTGTCCAGACAATAATGGCTAAAATCAAAATAATAAAGGGAGTCCAAGCGATTAAAATTTTATGAATCGGGTGTTGGTGGTGGGTGCTTTGGGTTTGCCCATCGCTTCTAAAAATATGTTTAGGTTGCCAAAAGCGTAAAAATACAGCTGTAGCCACTAAAGAAATGATTGCTGAGAGGATTCCGGGAAGTTCAGGGCCTAAATAGTTAGAACTTAAATACTGCACTAAAGCAAAGCTAAAGGCGGCTACAAAAACAGCCGGAAAAGTTTCTTTAATCCCGCGCAGCCCGTCCATTAAAAAGACGATAAAAAAAGGTACAAGTAGACTAATGAAAAATAAAATCTTGCCCGCCATGGCGCTAATAGCAAGTGCGCTTACACCCACCGCTCCAGCCATAGCGCTAATAGGAATACCCACCGCCCCAAAGGCCACCGGTGCGGTATTAGCAATTAAGCATAGCCCGGCAGCATAAAGCGGGTTTAGCCCTAGTCCGGCTAAAATGGCTGCTGTAATGGCTACAGGTCCTCCAAAACCAATCGCACCTTCTAAAAATGATCCAAAGCAAAAGCCAACTAGAATTACTAAAATGCGGTGATCGGGGGTGATGGATTGTACGCTTTCTTTTAAGATTTCAAAATACCCAGATTTGACACTCAGTTTATAGGAAAATATCGCCGCGATGATAATCCATGCAATAGGCCACAAGCCATAAAGAAAACCATAGGCAAAGCTAGCCCACACCATCGTTGCAGGCATTTTATACACAATAAGCGCGATGAGTGCTGAGAGCGCAACACTTAAAAACGCGGCTACATGCCCTTTTAACTTAAAGACAATTAAGGACATGAAAAACAGCACAATGGGTAAGACAGCAACCAGCGCGCTAAGCCAAATGTTTCCCAGTAAGGGGGCATAAACCTGATGCCATTGCATGGTTTTCCTTTATCTTAAATTAAAAACCGCCTAGTATAACATAAACTAAAGGCTAGCCGTGATCACTTGTATAAAAAAATAGGGCTATTTATCTAAGAAGCAACGCATGCCCGCAAACCCTCTTAAACCCTTGTCTGCTAGAAGTGTGGCCAGTTCAAAGCGCATACCCCCTAAGGCAAATAAGTGTTGTTTAACCTCTAAGCAAAATTGATCTAAATAATCTAAGCCTAGTGGGGGTGGTTTATTAGGCGTTGCAAGAATAGGGCTTAAAGTGCAAAACTGCACCCCTAAATCTAAAGCTTGCATGACTTCTGAGGCGCTGTGGGCGCTATAAAAACGGCTTAGAGTGGGCGGAATTGTTGTAATACCTGCAAGTTCTGCTCCCTTGACATGCACGCCCATAAAACCATGTTCTAACGCTTTTTGTACACTTAATTCAAGATTGGCTAGGTTAAGATAACTGATAACATGGTGGGCATGGCAGGTTTGTACAAAAAGTTTTAAATGAGAATTGGCTATTTGTGTAACTCTTAGGCATGCTCTATCAACAGAGTGGGTTTTAAAAACAGATTGTAAAAGGGTTTGGAAAGCCTCTGTACAAAGACCACCAACAAAAGCAGGGGTAATCCAATAAGCTTCCAGATTGTTTAAAGGCGTTCCTTAGAGCTTTCTTTAAGCATGGCAGACATGGATTTTGAGATCAAAGCAAAGAAACTAAAAAGGGCAAAAACAAAGAGAGTTAAAAAGATTGAGACCACTAAACCAAAATCGCTAAAAATAAAAAAACACAGCCCCCCACAGGTTAGCGCAATCCCTGCAAACAACCCGGCAAAGAAATCCAAAAGCGAAATCAGCGTATCTTTATTCATTTTAAGATTTAATGCCCCTCATCTACCAAAACAGCACCTGCCAAATAGACATAGGTTAAAATCATAAAAACAAAGGCTTGCAAAATGCCCATGAAAAAGAGCACCATAAAGGGCGCAACGGGAATAACCCATGGCACAAGTAAAAGCATGATGAGTAAAAACATATCATCGCCCTTAATATTCCCAAAAAGCCTAAAAGATAAAGAGATGATACGCGAGAGGTGTGAAACAATTTCTACAGGAAACATAATAGGCATGAGCCATTTAACTGGTCCTAAAAAATGGGCAAAATAGCGTATAAAACCCTGCGAACGGATACCCTCAAAATGGTAGTAGAAAAAGACAATGAGAGCTAGTACAAGTGTAAAACTCCAATTTGCCGTAGGCGCTTCAAACCCCGGAACAATCCCTATCATATTGGCATAAAAGACAAAAAGCGCAATGGTGCCGGTTAGAGGAAAATACTTACGCGCCAATTCCTCGCCAATTACATCTTTAGCTACAGATAAAATTCCCTCAATCACAGCCTCATAGATATTTTGTAACCCAAAGGGCACCATTTGTAATCTCTGAGCGGCTATTCTACTAATAATTAAAGTAAAAAGGGCGCAAAATACCGCGTAAAACCCGATGATGAAGTTGTGATCGTCATTAATCAGACCTGCAAAAGTAAAAACCCGATGATCCATGCCTTCTCCAAAATCCCTATTATAACAAAATTACCCAAATTCTAGGCTTAGCACTAAAGCCTAAAGCACAACTACACTTTGGGAGTTTTATTAAAAAACCGGTAATAACCTTGAGCTTTATTAATTTGAGGGGCGCGTGTTAGCACTAAATCCCCCTCTTGCATTTCTTGACTCACACTGCTACCCGCTCCGATGAGTACATGGGAGGGAATATTTAAAGGAGCGATAAGCTGGGTATCACTACCAATAAATACATTTTCCCCAATGGTGATAGAGTGCTTATTTTTGCCATCATAATTACAGGTGATTACCCCCGCTCCAATATTAGTTCCTCTTTGGATTTGACAATCCCCTAAATAGCTCAAATGCCCGGCCTTTACGCCGCTTAATTGGGCATTTTTGATTTCTACAAAATTACCCACATGGCTATCAATAATAGAACAGCCCGGGCGGATATGGGCAAGTGGCCCAACACTACTAGCTATAATTGTGCTTTGCTCAATCACACTATGGGCTTTAATGTGTGCGTCTTTAAGATAACAAGGCCCTATAAGACATACCCCCTGCTCTAAAATACAATTTCCTTCAAAAACCACGCCTTTTTCTAAATAGATTGTGTGTTCTAAGTGCATGCACACGCCTAGATCCATTGCGCTTTGGCGTAACCTCTTAAGCATCACCTCCTCAGCCTTTGCGCGCTCACTTTGGGAGTTAACGCCTAAAAAGTAAGTTGGGTTGACAAATACGGGGGTAAATTCTACACCTGCTTGAGTTGCTAACTGCACTAATTGGGTTAAATAGTATTCTTTCTGCGCATTTAAATTATCTAGCTTAGGTAGAAATGTGTTTAAAAGTGCTTGATCAAAGAGATAAACCCCCGCATTGAGGGTATCAAGGGCTAGAGTGGTTGTATTGGCGTCTTTTTCCTCAATAATGGCTTTGACTTTTCCTTGCTTGAGTTGTACACGCCCATAGCCGGCTGGATTTTCTAGCTTAAAAACCCCAATGGCATTATTTGCTTTGTTAATAAAGGGTTGTAGTGCCTCCTTAGTGATTAAAGGCATGTCGGCATTGAGGACTAACACATGGGAGTGGGCAGTTTTAAGAGGATTTTTATCTTCATTCATGAGTGCCCCGCCAGTGCCCGGGAAGTTTGGATTTTGTAAATGTAAAGAGAAGGGTGTATCTTTGAATGCCTTTTTAATCACCGCCTCTATTTTCTCATGCTGGTGTTGTAAGATCACATGCACATCATCACTAATACAAAGTGCTTCTTGTAAAATCCAAAGCAACATTTCCTGCCCACAAATTTTATGCAAAACTTTAGGCAAAGAAGAGCGCATGCGCGTCCCCTTACCTGCTGCTAAAATCACAACCGAAACCGCCATTAATCCCCTTTAGGCAATTTTAACATCAGGATTATTATACTCAAAGTTTCTCATCCCCATCCAAAGGTCTATTGTTGCGCTTTTTTCTCTTTTGGGCTATTTTGGCTTTTTCTTTAGCATGTGCTGCAACACTTAAAGACCCGGTTATCCCTACTATTAATCTTTCACTAAGTGCCCCCCATACACCTACCCAGCTTGTAACAACGCTAAATGTTGTGTTAGTACTCACCCTTCTAGTGCTAGCCCCTTCGCTTGTTTTAGTGATGACAAGTTTTATCCGCCTCATTGTGGTTTTTTCTTTTCTGCGTACAGCCCTAGGTACGCAACAAACCCCGCCCACACAAATTTTAGTCTCTCTAGCCCTCATCTTGACCTTTTTTATCATGGAACCTGCAGCTAAACAAAGCTATGAAAGCGCGATCAAGCCCTATTTAGTAGAAAAGATTTCTTATACGGAGGCTTTTGAAAAGGGAATTGTACCCTTTAAAGAATTTATGCTTAAAAACACCCGTGAAAAAGACTTAGCCCTCTTTTTTAGAATCCGCCGTTTGGAAAACCCTAAAAACGCTAGTGCTGTGCCCTTAAATATCTTAGTACCCGCCTTTATGATTAGTGAGCTTAAAACGGCCTTTCAAATTGGCTTTTTACTCTACTTACCTTTTTTGGTAATTGATATGGTGGTGAGTTCTATTTTAATGGCTATGGGTATGATGATGTTGCCCCCAGTGATGATCTCCTTACCCTTTAAGATTTTAGTTTTTATTTTAGTAGACGGGTTTAATCTCTTAGTAGAAAATTTAGTGGCTAGTTTTAGGCATATTTCTTAAAGCGCGGCTAACAAATGAAAAACAAAGCAGAGTTAAAAGAATTTTAAAGATGATTTCACTTTGCGCGTGCATTTGTATAAATTTTTCACTTGTAGTATAAACACTCCCTAGACTTTGAGCCCTAAGAATAAAGGGTGTGTAATAAAAGCTGAAGAGAAAAATCAAAACAGAACTAGCCAGATGAGATAGGCGTAAAAGAATAGCTTTTTTGAGTATTAAACTATCTAGCACTAAGATACAGGCTAGGGCGTTTAAAACCCAATTAGAGCGGATAAAAATATGACTCATTAAAATACCTGCATCATACCGGGTAAGAGGTGTGGGTAAAATACTAGAAGTTTTAAAAATAACAGGGGCTACACAGGCTCCGGTAAAAATTACAACCCCAACCCCTATACCCATGAATAAAAGAACTAAAACCCCCCATAGACGCGCTAACAGAGGACTAAAAGAGAAAGTAATAGGCGGCTGTAAAAGCCCAATCGCGCTTGAGGGAAAGATAAGTATTTTCCATAACTGGGGTATACATGTGCGTAACACGCATAGGGATTTTAACCCCTAACTCAAAAGCGCTATGTCTAGCCACCACAAGCCTAACCCCTGTATTAAACATCCATTGAAATTGTGTGGCATTGCTTCCATTTACAGCAGACCAAGTATTGCCCCCTACAGCCACCCCGCCAAAAACACCAAAATTAGATCGCTCCCCATTGAATAAATTAATGAGTAAATCTATTCCCACCCCATAACCGGATAAATTAAAGGTATTTCTACCAAAATACGAGGCATTGTTATACACAATCTTACCAAAGTTAGTTAGCCCCCAGTTATAAAAGCCATAATAACGCAACCCAAAATACCCCTTTTGTCCAAAAAGCTGGTTATAACCTATATGCACCCCTATGCCTTGAGTGATGGCGTTACGATCAGCATAGCTAGGGGTTTGATCGTGTAAAACACGCGCCTTAAAAGTAGAACCCCCCACTTCATACATCGCGCCTACAAAAAAAGCGCTTTGTTCTGCTTGTAAATTCCCTATTAGAGTCAGTGCTCCCGTTAGAATTAAAGTTTTTGATAATTGCATTAAATTTCCTTTATGCACGGAGAGCTAACTTATTAATGGCCTCTGTATGCATGTCGTCCATATGGGTTTTTAAAACTTTAGAATACATGTCTACTAGGCGGTTAGCCTCAATTAAGCGAGTCATTTCAAGTACGGCGTTTACATTGCTTTTTTCTAGGAAGTGTTGGCGCACAATAGGCGCATTGAGTTCTACTCTTTCTGCCATTTTTTCTTGTGGGTAGGTGTATAAATTATTGCCTATTTTCTTTAAAAGCTTTTGGCTTTCAAACCCTACAATGGCTAAATTACCCCCCGGCACTTCCTCATCACCCTGTCTAAAAAATATCGCCCCATTAGGATTAACACTTACACTAGATCCGGGCAACATCTGAATTCCTGCTTGGTTTTCAATACCCCCACGGCTTAGTACATGGTAACCCTCTTTGGTGCTTAAAAACCCCTGTGAATCAATAGTAAAACTCCCATCTCGCGTAAAAGCCACCCCCTGTGGGGTTTGCACGGCAAAATAAGCATTAGAATCACTTAAAGCAAAATCTAGTTCATTATCTGTTTTTTGCATAGGGCCTAAGCTATAATCAGTGTAGCGCTCAGTGATAATGGGCACGCGATTAAGATTGCGGTTAAGATATTTAGCCGCTTGTTTGGTTTGATCGTGTAGGGGGAGTTTATCGCGGTAGTTTTGATAAAGCCGTAAAAAATCGCCCACCACCACATCATCGCGCTTAAAACCGGGGGTGTTTAGATTAGCTAAATTATTAGAAATTTGATCTAATTTATTAAACTCGCTAACCATTCCACCGGTAGCAGCATAGTAGCCACTTGTCATATAGACTCCTAAAACTTTTGTGTTATTATACCATAAAATTCTCAAGGACTAGCGTGCAAGAGACCCTCCAGCATTTCCAAGATATGTTTCATACATGGGGTTATTTATTATTATTTGTCTATTCGCTTGGAAGTGGCTATGTGGGGATTGTGCTAGCTGGGATTTTAAGCGCTGGGGGGCACATGGATATTAAAGTGAGCATGCTAGTAGCGGGTTTGGGTAATTTTGTGGGGAGTTGTTTACTGGTGTATGTGGGGCGTACCCAAAAAAAAGAATTGCATGCCTATTTAACCAAACACAGACGCAAATTTGCTTTAATTTATATCTGGATACGCAAATACGGCGCGTGGTTGATCTTTATTAACAAGTACATTTATGGGGTTAAAACTATGGTGCCTTTAGCCATTGGCCTAAGTAAGTTTGATTTTAAACGCTTTATGTGGCTAAATGCTCTCTCTTGTATACTTTGGACTTTAATTTTAAGTTTGCTAGCCTACTATGCAAGTACTTGGATGCGCCACTCTTTAGAACAAAGTAGTACTTACTCTTATGTGCTGCCCTCAATTTTTATAGGATTTCTTATTATGATGTGGCTTTTAATCATAAAATTAAGCAAAAAAGTTAATCGTTAACACGCAGTTATTTTAAAAAGTGTAGCGTTAAACTCTCAATTAAAGGAGATTTTTATGAAAATTAAGTGGTTTGTTTTTATCCTGAGTAGTGTTTTGGTGATGGGTTGTACTAAAACTGCAGGTACGGCTAATTGTTCAAATAAAAAGCCCGCTGTTGCAAAAGGTCTAGCCCAGCAAGCCCCAGCCGATCAATGCCCTAATGATGGCGAACCTAAACAAGTAGAATAAATAACGCAGCTAGTGCTAATAGATTTTTAGCTAGTGTTGCTTGTTTTCAACAAATTACCTACTAAGCTGGGGTTTTGTTACAGCATTGGAAAGATCGTAAAGCCCATAAAAATACCTGTACTTCTATAGCTATCAATGAGTTTAAGGCTACCATCTGGATCAAGACTACGGGTTTGATTAACTAGCGGAATATGCGCGCCCAAACTCCATTTAAAACGGTTAAACCGCGCGCTTATGCCCACCGTTATATCAATATTTAAATCATAGCGCATAAGCGAGCCCCCAAAATAATTCGCATTCCAAAAGTTTACCACCCCTAAAAGCCCAGCAAATAAACCATAAGCTCTAACTTGTACATGCCCTATTCTAGGAAGCCCCATTTTAGGTACGCTAATCTTGCTATAAACATTAAAAAGTAAATTACTCCCCACGCCTAGTTGGTAGCGATTAAGATTATCTATACTGCTTTGTGTACCCATATACAAATAGCGATAGCCTGCATAGCCATAATAAGACATTCCCACAAAGGAATTAAAATATTTTTGATACCCGGCAGTTGTAAATAGCCCTATTCTTAAAGAGTTTTGGCGCAAATCTTTAGTAGAAAAGGTGATTAAGGGGGCTTGGGGTTTTTGTACTTGGGGCAGATTAGCCGCATTAGTGCTAATAGGAATAATGTCGCTTGGGGTAGTGGGGGTTAGAGTGGGGATATTAGGCATAGATTGGAGGGGAAAGATTTGTTGGGGGGTAAAATTTTTCCAGTTATCGTAGGCACTCTGGGCGGTGTTGATACTAGCTTGTGCAGAATCAGAGCTTGGACTTGTGCTAGAACCAGTGGGGCCATAGGCGGTTTCAAGGACATCGTGTAAGACATCAGAAACTTGATTAGTTAAAAACCCAAAATAGCCCACAAAAATTGCATTCGCCCAAGAGTTGTATCCGCAGACTTGATAGCCTTCTGAAAAACTTAGTCCCACTGTAGGGCTCCGATAACAGTAAGTAACATTGTTCCCATATCGGGTATCTTTTGCAGCCTGTGCTGGTGTGGGGGGTGTTTGTGGGGGCTTATGAGAACCGCTTACAACGCTCATGATCCATATAGGATTAAGTACAAAAAAATCTATCATATCTGTAGCAAAGACATGGGTATAGGCATTTAAAAAGTTACTAACAGCTAAACTACTTCCACTTTGTAAATCCCCTAGTAGAGTGGTATACATAGAGGAGTTTTTAAAATTGCCCGCAAAATCAGCCGCCCCCACATAGTTATTCATCAGATTAAAAAATTTTTGGAAGTTTTGTTTATTTGCTACGCAACCCACATTTGCATGATCACAGTCAGAAGGATAAATTGTAAATTTATGCTCCAGTTTTTGTAAATTAAAAAGCGTACCCCAAATCTGTGCATTGGTATAACCGTCTTTTTTAAGCGCCTGTTCATAATCATTATAAAGCGTCCTAGTGCTGTTGGTAGTAGTTGGCGTTTGATTCCATGCATTTTCTTGATACCCACAACCATTAGCGCCAGATAAACCATTGCTAAAAATAATATTAAAGACACACAGATCGCCAGCGGTAAGATAAGAGCTATGTTGTTCATTGGTTAAAAAAAAGGTGCGTCCGTCTGCATAATTGATCCACTGGTTGTGGAAAGCCCGCCCTAAAATTTCTGTTACCCCTGTAATGGAGTTCATCGCTTGGGTGATGTCTGCATTTTTAGTAGCATTTAATGCAGAAAGCTTATTAGCATTTTCCACTGCAATTTTTTGATCATCTTGGCTTAAAGTTTTATCATCTTGGCTAAATAAGCCCACCATTTTGTTAATATCGCCAGAAAGGGTTAAGAGTGCTTGATAAACTTCAGAGGGGGTTAGAGAAGAGATATCTGTATTTAGAGGTGGGGGGAGAGATAGGGGAGTGTAGGATATGCCTAAATCCTTAGAAATTTGCTCAATCGCACTATTTAGCGATTTAAAAGTACTGATAGCCTGTTTGAGTGTCTTTAAATTTTGCGCGTTGGCTTGGTTGATCTGGGTTTGATCATGTTTAAGCGCTTGTTGTGCGCTGTTGATGAGTTGCTGGTTTTCTTTGTTGTAGGAGTTGATCGTATTGTTAAGATATTGTTGGTAGGCAGATAAAGAGCTATTCACACTAGCTAGCAGATTTTTAACATCTGGATTTTTAGCTAATGCGTCTAATTTATCAACAAGGTGATCTAGGGCTACTGAGGAGGGGTTTGCTTCTTGGAGTTGTTCGGCTAATTTTTTAAGCTGGGTAATGGTTTGTTCTTTATTATCTTGCAAAGAAGAAATAGCTTTGTCATAGGCGCTAATTTCTGCTTGGTAGGCTTGTTGGGCTTGAGTATTAATTGAGCTAGCGTTGCTACTTTGCATAATATCCCCCGGTCCCCCTCCCATGCTAAAGGAAAGAAAGGGACCATCTAAATAAGAGGAGTAGGGGTGGGCTTGGATAAAAGAAAATAGCAGAAAGAAAAGAAAAGCTAATCTTGATATCATCTAAAAAACCCGTGTAAAATTCATGAAAATTTGGGTACTTTTATAGTTATCTATAATATCAAGGGTTTCTAGCCCACCGCTTCTACTAGGGATTTTAATCACGCGGATTTGATTAGTAAGCGGGACATAAAACCCTAAACTCCATTTAAAATGATCGGTTCGTAGACTAATACCAAGTGTAGCGTTGAAGTTGGCGTTATTGTTGACATAGCTATGGCTTTGATCTAAGAGGCTTTCAGTCCAGATATTGACCATAACTAGTAAGCCGCCAAAAAAGCCGTATGCCTGCATTTTAGGGTGGGCTTTGTCTGCGTTTTTGATCTTGCTATAGACATTAAAAAGCATATTAGCGCCAAAACCTAGAGTGTAGCGGTTGACATTATTTAAATCGCTAGCCATTTTCATCGCGCTATTCATATACAAATAGCGGTAGCCAAAATAGCCATAATAAGAGACCCCAAAAAAAGGCGTGAAGTATCTTTGATACCCCCCTTCTGTTTGCATGCCTATTTGTAAAGAGTTGTACCGTCCATGTCCTGTTGGCTGTAAGGGGGGTTGTTTGGAGATTAAAACACTTCCGCCCCCAAGATTCATGCCCAAAGAGAAAAAAGCGCCACTAAGATAAGAGGCAAAAGAGCGGGCGTCTGCGACTACAAAAAAAAAAAAAAAAAACGGATAGAGCTAAAAACCTTATCATCAATCACCTAAATTCTAAAACCATTATTCCAAGAAAAAACTTGAGAAATTTGCCTAGAAACGGTTTTTCAAGCGTAGCACAAATCTAAGTGAAGTGCCCAAATGCTAAAGACATTTGGGCTTCCTAGGCTGATGTTGCCCGTAGGGAGAGTTTGGTTCTCACTCTGTGTCCCTATAGTAGGGATTTTACAGAGTTTGAGCTCCAACGCATTCCCTACAGGTCTCACACATCATATCTCCAAAGGCGTAACTTCCGACACTTCCTGCCGTAGATACGAATGTATGGGGACATTATACCACAAATTAGTGGCATTCATCCCACCCGCTAAAGACGAGTGGGATTTCTGCCGGAGAGTTTTAAATTATATCCCAATGTTTGGGGTTTATAGCCACTTAATCAACTCTCCTACCCAAGCTTCTATTTGTGTAATCCTCTAGTTTAACCACGCTCGCCCTTGACAAAAGGCACAATGTGCATGCCTCTTTTATTGAAATGCACCTTACTAAAAATTTGTCTTTGTTTTTTCTTTGATCCCGCCAAATGGCATAACTATGCCTTCAAAATCGGGGTGTTCAATAATTAATTTTTTATCCCAACACTTCGCGGCTTTTAAAATATTGCATTACGCGATCGCCTCCCTCACCTCCTCAATACTTGGCGCTCTTGTGTAGTAACTCCGCCCTTGTTTATAATTTGGGCTATCTAATACATGCCACTCTTGCTTATCATTCAAGCTTAATAAAGATAGCACGCTTTTGATTGTGGCTAGCACTCTTTGGGTGAAGGGATAGGGCTTTTCAGAAGGCGCGCGTTTAGCTAGCTCATCAAAATCTAACTTCTTAATCTCAAAGCCCTCTTTTAATACGGGCGCTTGTCTGAAGTGCTCTAAACTGACTAACTCTGTGCCTTGAATTTGCAATTCATACCAGCGCCCTAACTTTTGGCCTACTAGTTTTTGCGTGTTTTTGTTAGTGGCCATTAATAGTGGATTATCTAGCACTTCTCTAGCTAAGAAAAAATCAAAAAGATCATTAGCCGGGTTAGCCTTGAGTGTTTTAGCCTTGAGTGTAATAGGCAAACTATCCAAACTACCAAAACGCAAACTACCGCCATTTTTAGAAAGTCTCAAGAGAGTTTTAAAGCGCGCCTAATATACTTTTAAGTAGACTTGTGGCTCTTGAGTTGTCCGCATAAGTGGCTAGCTTGTTTTTATTTTTAAAGAATGGAGTGTTTTGATGGATGATCTCTATAACAAGGCTTTTAAATTCGCACAAAGAGAGCTCAAGGAAGTGTATAAGGAAAAGAGTGAAGTTATCAAAGAGGATATAAACAACCAGATACAAACCATTAAAGAGATCATGGAAAATCCATCGCTCAAAAAAAAAGATGTTTCACGGGTGCGAAGAAGAGACTTTAGATGATAATGATTATGAGCAGTTAGAAAAAGACCTAGTGGATCATTTTAATGTAAAAATGGACATGGGAGTGTCTTTCTATGGAGAGGAGCAAAGAGAACGCGACACATCGTGGTACAGTGAACTTAAACTTGGAAGTGAGAGTTTCTACTGGAATAGACTAAAGAAATATCTCGAGGATCGTTATGCACCAAAGGTGGTTAAACCAATCGATGAAGACACAGACTCAATCATGAATCGAATCGGTGATCCAAGACAAAGCAGTGAAGGTGTATATGGCATGGTAGTAGGGGCTGTGCAATCAGGCAAAACTTCAAACTATGCTTGTCTTATTAATAAAGCCGTAGACGCGGGATATAAATTCATCGTTATTCTTGCCTGGGATAAAGAGAATGTAAGAGGCCAAACACAAAGGCGAATCAATGAAATGTTTGTGGGCAAGGATAGTGCTGGTAAATTAATTGGTGTAGGAAAAGTGTCTACAGAAAAACCTCATCCTGTGAGTCTGGTAACAGAGGAAGACGATTTTAAGAGTAAAGATGTTAAAAAGGCTATTCAGTTAATCGATTTAACAACAAAAATACCTTAGTCCTAGTCGTTAAAAAGCATGAGGACGTACTTAGTAGCATTGCAAAAATATTTAGCACTTATAAGGAAAAAATTTCAGAGCATGCCATGTTACTTATTGATGATGAGTCAGATTATGGATCCATTGACATCAATAAAGCCCATGAGGAGGAACCCAGTGCTATTAATAAGGGGATTAGAGGGAAATAAAATTGCGTGCAATGGTGCTCTTATATTGCCTATACAGCCACGCCCTTTGCCAATATTTTTATCGATTTCAAGTTAGAAAAAGGCAAACTTCCCGATCTCTTTCCAAAGAATTTTATCCACTTTCTTAGACCGCCCACTAACTACTGTGGACTTCAAGAAGAAGACAGTAAGTTTATCGTTAAAAGGGGTTCAAATATTTCAGATTATGAAAGCGCCTTCCCCATAGAACACGGAAAGAATCATAAAGTTCCATATTTGCCAGCAAGCTTGTTAGAGGCTGTTCATGTTTTTTGCCTTAATATAGCTATAAGGCATCTAAGAAAGCAGAAAGAACATAACAGCATGCTAGTAAAATGTTACTCGCTTTAATAATAAACCATCGGTAATGTTTTTAGATTTAACTGTAACTCAAATACATTATGAGAACTTTAAAATTAATTTTTTCTAAAATTATAAAAATTACGAGCACACCTTGCACCTCTTAGCCCACTAGGGAGAAAGTGCAAAGAGTATTGCTTGATACGGTAGTACCCAGTGTATCAGTAAGACTTGTCAACCAAGAAAGCAAAGAGGGACTTGATTACAAACAAAGCACATTAAATGTAATTGTGGTGGGCGGATTGAGATTATCGCGTGGGCTTACACTTGAGGGGTTAAGTGTGAGTTATTTCATTCGGGGGCTACACGATTCAAAAAAATCACAGAAAAAAGTTACCGCTGATACTCTCACGCAGATGGCCCGTTGGTTTGGCTATCGGGATGGCTATGAGGATTTGTGCAAAATTTACATGCCAAAAGAAGTTCAAGATATTTTTGAAAAGATCACTGAAGTTACAAATAACCTCAAGGAACAACTTGAAAAAATGGAACAACTTAGAAAAATGAGAGATGATGAAGAACAAACTCCATTAGATGTTGCACTAAAAATTCAGCATTTTTCTGAACTGTTACCCACAGCTAGAAATAAGATGGGAAATGCTGTACTTTCACGCGGTGATGATAAGAGAATAAGTCTCTCTGATTTTTCAAAAGATGAGCAAATACATAAGGAAAATCTTATTCTGTGCATTCTTTATCTTTGCCCTCAAAACGGGTTACTAGCGTGGGTGTGGTGTTACTTGCCCGTATAAGAGCAAAGCCATGTTCAAAGACCACCCATACCCCATCAATTTCTATGATCTCAGGTTTTCAAAGAAAATCTGGAGGAAAATTTCTTATATGGTCTAAAAGAAGAAGAACATCAAATATGGTGTGTTGTGCGTTTGTTTACTAGTGGTAAGGGTGATGCCGTGGGGGATAAGTTGAAGGTTAATGGAGCAAAAACTGAAATACAGGTGCGTGCAATGGTGCGTGGGGGGGCAGAAGTACATGATGATCATGTAAAACTGGGTTATAGAAAAATAACATCTGGCAATGTCTCTAAAAACGACATAGATGAGGGTGTACCGGTTTTAACATTATATGTCCTAGATTTAAATGGAACAAATGAGGAGAAGACAGTAAGTTTATCGTTAAAAGGGGTTCCTATGTATGATCTGTATCTCCCTGGAGAAGGAAAAGGCAAGGTTTGGATTAACCAAGCGTTCCAGGAAGAGGATGGGGATGATTAGCCTTTAGAGCCTGAGAGGAAGTTTTATTTGATAGTATCTATTTTCAAAATCAGTGCACTTGGTGCACTTAATAGGGCCAGCGATTCATTTAAAAATAAACCATCTACCTGCATGTGCTGTTTTAAATCCTCTAAATTTTAGCCTCGCTTGGATCGGGGTGGTGGTTAGGAAAAGTCCCATCGGGCTTAGCATACAAACTATCAAAGCAAATATCAAGGGCTTGTAATACAGGTATAAGCCCCAAAGCCCCTACACCATTGCCAAAATCTAGCGCAATTTTATAGGGAAAGTTTTTTAAAGAGGTAAAGGCATCAATTAAATAGGTCTGATAGGTCTCTTTAGCGGGTAATGTATGCGTTTTACTTGAATGTGGCTTGAATGCTAGCGGTTTTATGCAGGATGATTTAGTGCACCTGCTAGGCTAAAATAAGGGTTTAAAAGTTTATTTTTTGAGGCTTTGTCTTGATTTATCTCTCTGTTTACTAAAGTAAACAGAACTTACGCTAAACTAGCCCCACGAAAACTTCCTAGGGCTTTAGCTCTAGGGGTTTTCAAATCTTAATGAAAGGAGATTGTTATGAGCAGCAACAGGAACAACAGCAACAACAGCAACAATAACAACAATAACAGCAATAACAGCAACCGCAATAACAGCAACAACAATAACAATAGCAATAACAGCAACAACCAAGACTAGTTATGCTATTCCCCCCTTGCTGGGGGGGCTTTAATCCCTTATCCTTTTTGTTTTTCTAGTAGATTTAGCACAGCCCTCTTGTAGTTTTGCGCGCATTCTTTATCTTTGCCCTCAAAACGGGTTACTAGCGTGGGTGTGGTGTTACTTGCCCGTACAAGAGCAAAGCCATGTTCAAAGACCACCCGTACCCCATCAATTTCTATGATCTCAACAATGGGCGGAAAATCTGGATCTAATTTTCCCTTTAGTGCGCTCTTGAGTTTTTCAATGATATTAAATTTTTCCTCTTCTTTGACACTAATTTTTTCCTCAGGGGTTTTATAAGAATAAGGTAGGGCGTTAATGATCTCTTCTAATTCTGTAGGCGTGGTGCGCACAAACAATTCTAAAAGGCGCAAACAGGCATAAAGCGCATCATCATAGCCAAAATAGCGATCGTTAAAGAATAAATGCCCGCTCATTTCAGCCGCAAAATGGGCGTTTATCTCTTTAAGTTTGACTTTTAAATTGCTATGCCCGGTTTTATACATAATAGCCTGCCCTAGCGCATTGATCGTATCATACATCACCTGCGAACATTTCACCTCGCCAATTACAATAGGTTTAATCCCCTCTTTGGCTAAACTTTGGGCAAATAAAATAGCTAGTTCATCGCCGGTATAAATGTGATTAGGTGTGAGTAAGGCGATGCGATCGCCATCTCCATCAAAGGCAAACCCTATAGAGATATTTTGTACCTGCATGTGCTGTTTTAAATCCTCTAAATTTTTAGCCTCGCTTGGATCGGGGTGGTGGTTAGGAAAAGTCCCATCGGGCTTAGCATACAAACTATCAAAGCAAATATCAAGGGCTTGTAATACAGGTATAAGCCCCAAAGCCCCTACACCATTGCCAAAATCTAGCGCAATTTTATAGGGAAAGTTTTTTAAAGAGGTAAAGGCATCAATTAAATAGGTCTGATAGGTCTCTTTAGCGGGTAATGTATGCGTTTTACTTGAATGTGGCTTGAATGCTAGCGGGTTTTTACGCATCTGCTCTTGGAGTTCTTGAATCTGCTGTCCGTAAAAGGGTTTTTGATTGATCGTGATTTTAAAACCATTGTAATTAGGCGGGTTATGTGAGCCGGTAATCATAATAGAATTTTTAAGGTGGGTATCTTGAATCGGATGAAAGGTAGCAAAGTAAGCAATAGGGGTGGGGATAAGTCCTAGATCATAGACTTTTATAAAATTTTCTAACCCGCTTTTAAGCCACTCAAAAAGAATAGGCGAGTGGGTACGTGCATCATAGCCCACAGCCACAGAGTCGCTCTCTTTAGCCATTAAAGCACCCAGATGTAAACCCAATTGGCGTACCACCTCCTCTGTGAGGTTTTGATCAAAAATCCCTCTAATGTCGTATTCTCTAAAAATACTAGAATCAAGTTGCATAAAAATCCTTAGGGTTTTAATAGATTAAGTGCCTGAGAACAGAGGTCTTTCCAAGGCGAATTAGTAGAGACGGCTACACAGGCTTTAAAAGTGTTTTGTGCTTCTACTAATTGGTTACTCTGTTTTAAAATCGTGCCCTTGCTATAAAGTACATGTTGTCTATCCTTAGGCTCTAGAGATTTACTTAATAATAAATCGCTTTGTTTTAGGGCTTCTTTGAGTTTACCCTGCCGTATTAAAGCGCTGATGAGTTGGTTTTGGGCATAGGGGGTGTAGGTGTTGTTTTCATATTTATCTTGCAAGGCAATGAGATTTTTAGCATAGAGTTCTAAAGTTGTGGGATTATTTGTACTCTTGGCTTCATTTTGCAAGAGTAAAGCATACACCTCAATCATGCGCGCATCTTCTTTAAACCATTTTGCTAAATCAGCATAAATTTTAAACGCCTCTTGTGGGTTATTAGTTTGCATATAATCTAAAAACACTGTAAAGGCAATATCATAGTGCTTTTGGCTTTGACTGAGTATAGCCAAAGAAAGCGCGTCTTTAGCGGCTAGTAAAGAATTTTGATAATCATTAAGCGCGTAGAGATTGCGCCCTTGTCTATATAGCCATGCTAGTTTATCTGTAGATTTATCTTTAAGAGCACTTTGAGAAAAGATAGCAGCCTTTTGATAAAGTGCTTGTTGGTAAAGACAATCAAAGGCCTGTATTTGTTCATCAGCATTAAAGACATGGGGATCAAAGCCAGTAACGCGTACTAAGAAAGAATTAAAGCTCTTACAATCCGCATCTTTAAGCGCTCCCTTGCCTAACTCAATTAAAGCGCCTTGTACATAAGGGGAGCTTTGTTTGAGTTTAAGCTCTAAAACCTGACTATAATACCGGTGTTCTAAAAGTAAAGCCGCCTTATACTCCAAAGCCTTTTGGTATTCATCAGAACTTGCGGGGTAATCTTTAAGGATTTGGTTATAACGGGCTAATTTTTCATCATAATTCCCATGCATTAAAAATAGCACTTTTTTATCGCGGGCTTTGACTAAGGCGATGTGGGTAGCGTTATTGTAATTATCTATGTATTCTGAGTTAGCTAGGTGGGCTTCATTGGGCTGGTTGTTTTTCTCATAGAGTAGACCTAATTCAAAGGTAGCTTTTTCTTGGACATTAAAATCATTGCTTTGATGGGAGAGAAGGGTAGCGATTTTAATAGCGGGTCTAAAAATGGCGCGGTTTTTAAGTTCAGTGAGTAGATCATAGGATCTAGCCGGGTGTTTCATGAAATATTCGTATTTTACCCCAAAACATAGAAAAGGGAGGAATACCGGGCTAAAGAGCATAAAAAGATCGCGCTTAATAGTCCAATTAAAAGCAATGTCGCTTATCAAGCCATTAAAGTTAGCCTCTTGATAGGCTTTTTGAAACCCCATTAAAGCCGCGCTACGATTACCCTCATTGGCTGCTTGCTGTGCTAAACGCATTTGCGAGAGAGGAGAATAGCGACTTTTAGGGTATTCCTCAATAATGCGCTTAAAAGTTGAAGCTGCTTGGGGCATGTGAGAAATAGAACTATAAGCATTGCCTAAAGTAACATCTTTTTTTGTAAAAGTGCCATCGCATTTGGGATTGTGATAGTAAGGGCAATGAGGAATGTATAGAGGTGCTCAATGTTAATAATTGAGGTGGGTGCAAAAGTATCAAAGATTGAAGTGTGAGCAAAGACATAGAGTACCCGCAAGATCACCACAAACCCGGCTATTGGATTCTAAAGCCTCCATATAATAACCATTATCAATCAAGCGCTTGGTATTAAGATATTCTCCTAAACCTTGATCTTTAGCGTGCATAATAGGCTGGTTATCCACATCTAATTCTGGAATTAAGGGCGTTTGGGCTTCATCAATTAAAATAGGAAAATTCAAACCCTCAGGATACACCGCTGTAGGGTCTTTTGTAGTCAAAAAGGGAATGGTGTGTACAAAACCCACAATTTGCCATGTTTTAGAAGATTCTAAGGATAGTCTTTGAATGGGGATACTTTGTTTATAATCATAGGGGAGCGCGAAGAGTTTTTGTTTATTTAGAGCCATTAACACACACATAGATAAAGAGGCGGTTTCTAAACCTAAGAGAATGAGAAACTCTGTTTGGAAAGGCATAAAACCCATTGAAGGGATTGAGGCAATGGTGCAGATAATTTCTTGTAAGGGGTACTTGACTTCTTTGCATTTGAAGGACTTATCATGGGTTAGAGTGAGGGTTGCAAAATCCTCCCCTTTTTCTCTGCCATTTGTGATAGTAAGACTCAGTGCAGGCAATAGCGCACATGCTAGCATTAAAAGCCCTAAAATGCGCGGCATAGACTAGACTCTATTAGAACCCATATACACTTGTAAAACAAAGATAGAAAAGACACATAAAAAAGCCATAGTAGTGGTGAGGGTGTAGAGGGTTGTATTGGCATTGCTTGAAAGGGGCGCGCTAGATTTGACCGGTTCTTTAAAAAACATCGCCACTATAAGGCGCAGATAGTAAACCGCACCCACCGCGCTATTTAACATCATCACAATAGGCAAAAAGATTTGGTGTTCGCTAATAACTTGTTGCAAGATGAGTACTTTACCCCAAAACATAGAAAAGGGAGGAATACCGGCTAAAGAGCATAAAAAGATCGCGCTTAATAGCGCTAAAAAGGGTTTGGTTTGAATCAAGCCATTAAAGCGCTCATAAGGATAATTATAGGTGTGTGCTTTTGCATCATCTTGATTGCTAACCATCCAAAGTACGGCAAATGCCCCGATGTTAGTGAATAAAAATAAAAGCCAATAGACAAAAAGAGCCGACGATCCAACAAAAGCGCAGGCAAGCGCAAAACCAGTATGAGAAATAGAACTATAAGCCATCATGCGCTTAACATCTTTTTGTAAAAGTGCCATCGCATTTGGGATTGTGATAGTAAGGGCAATGAGGAATGTATAGAGGTGCTCAATGTTAATAATTGAGGTGGGTGCAAAAGTATCAAAGATTGAAGTGTGAGCAAAGACATAGAGTACCCGCAAGATCACCACAAACCCGGCTATTTTAGGCACAATGGAGATAAAACCAGCAAAGACCGGGTTATTGCCCTCATAAATATCAGGCATCCAAGTATGAAAAGGCACAAGAGAGACTTTAAAGCCAATCGCTCCAAGCATGCACGCAAGCGCTAAGAGAAAAATAGGTAGGGTTAATGGCATGGCTTTATCAAAAAGTGTACTTCTAAGGCCATCGCTAATTCCTGCTAAATCTAAGCACCCGGTAAGAAAATAAAGTAGAGCTGTGCCCATTGTAAAAAACACGCTAGCCAAAACCCCCATACTAAAATATTTAATCGCCGCTTCAATGCCGGTATTTTTATAATTTAGAGCCATTAACACACACATAGATAAAGAGGCGGTTTCTAAACCTAAGAGAATGAGTAATAAGTGATCAGTAGAAACCATAAGCTCAAAACCAGCGCTCATAAAGAGATAGAGAGAATAAAATTCAGGGGTTTGAAACTCAGTAAAGCGCTCTTGGCTTTGTACTAATAGCAAAAGTAAAAAACTAGCTAAGACTAACAATAACTGCCCATTGAGGGCAAAATTATCATTAAGAATAGTCCCTATATTCTCTATAGGGGGGTTGTAAGTGTAGATAACCACCAGATTAAAGGCTAAAAATACAGAGGCTAAAGATACATTTAACCCGCGTGAAAAACGCATAAAGGCATTGATCAATAAAAGACAAATACCCCCGCCTACACTAATGAGCATGGGTAAGAGGGCTTGTATATCTAACTCAGGGGATAAAGAAGAGAGGATAGAATTCATTATCGTCCTTAGGAAATTAATCGCCCTTGTAGGGTTTGTAATAACACTTGCACGCTTCGCTCAATAGGAGATAAAAGAGGCTTAGGATAAATGCCTAAAAATAAAATAGCAGCTACTAAACATGCCATGATGCTTTTCTCACGCCAACATATATCTTTAAACGCCTGTACACATCTATTTGGTAAACCATAAAAGACCTTTTTATACAGCACTAGCATATAGATAGCAGATAAAATAATGGTGGTTCCGGCTAAAAGCGCAAAAAGAGGGGAGATTTTAAAAAAGCCTAGTAAACTTAAAAATTCACCTACAAAACCGCTAGTTAAGGGCATGCCCACATTGGCTAAAAGAATGATCATAAAAAAGGTGGCATAGGCCGGCATGGTTTGGGCTAATCCTTTAAAGGCCACTATTTTAGTAGAGCGGCTGCGATCATAAAGCATGCCAATGAGCATAAAAAGCCCGGCGCTGACTAAGCCGTGTGAAAACATTGTAAAGATAGCTCCGCCCACGCCCTCTGTATTAAGCGCATATAACCCTAAAAGCGCTACACCCATGTGCGACATGGAGCTATAAGCAACCAGCCGTTTCATCTCTCTTTGGGCACAGGCTAAAATCCCCGCATAAATTACCATGAATAGGGATAAAGTACTCAGAGGCAATAAAAGATAGAGTACGGCATTAGGGAATAAGGGGAGTAAAAAGCGCACCACTGCATAAGTGCCCATTTTAAGAAGTAAGGCAGAAAGTAGGGCTGATCCGGCAACAGGGGCGTTACCATAAGCATAAGGTAACCAGCTATGGAAAGGAAAAATAGGGATTTTAACCGCAATGCCTAAGAAAAGCGCCCCAAAGACCCATAAATACGCATTACCGGGTAGCTCTTGGGCTGGTATCACTTGTGAGAAGGTGTTTAGATCAAAATCCCAGTAGGGATTACCTGAAAAAGTGAGGCAACTATGGGCATAATAGATAATCCCTAAAAGCATGAACAAAGAGGCAAAAAAGGTATAAAGAAAGAATTTAAGTGCAGAATAGATTTTATCTTTAACCCCAAAACGCCCGATTAAATAGAGTGCTGGCAAAAGCGAGGCTTCCCAAAACACATAAAAAAAGATGAGGTTAAGCGCGCTAAACACACCCATTAAAATCCCCTCTAAGAGAAGAAAGCAAATTAGCATGTCTTTAGCATGTTCTGTAACATATAAGGATAGTAAAAAGATCACAAAGGCAGTAAGCAAGATTAAAAAGAGTGAAATCCCATCTACACCCACATGGTAGTTAATGCCCATTAGTTTGAGTAATTCTACAGACTCTTCAAACTGCATCATGCCCGTTTGTTTATCAAATACAGCCCACAATCCTAAAACTAAAAGCAATTCTAAAAAGGCGATCACGACGCCATAAATCTTAGCCTGTTTATCTTGTAACCCAAAAAGGGGCAAAGACGCTAGGATAGGGAAGAATATCAAAACACTTAAAAAATGGTGTGGCAATAGGGCATCCATATTAACTCCAGTAACTTAGCATGGCTAAGAGGGTGATGGCTAGCACCCCAAAGGCCATCCATCTTAGGGTGCTACTTAAATTTCCACTCTGCATAGGGCGCAAAGAAGTACCCAGCAAAACGGGGATTTTAGCCAAAATATCTACAATAGGATCTAAAACGCGTATTTCTACTTTACGCCACAAAATATAGGCAAACTGGAGAAAAATCTGGCTAATCTTAGCATAGAGCTTAGGGATATAATACTGGTTAAAGAGCAAATGATAGAAAAACCCGCCTTCCTTAGCGCTCATGCCTTTTTGGTATTTTTTAATAGCATAGGCAATAGAGGCTAGTACGCCTAAAGTGGTGAGGATTAGTAATAAACCTTTTGGTACAGGGTATTCTGCAAAGGAGGGCACAGAAATAGCTTTAGAGATAAAATCTAAAAAAGAATGCTCAAAAAAGCCCGCTATGATAGCTAAAATCCCTAAGGGTAACATGGCTAATAACATGAAACTAGGCGCTTCATGGGGGTGATCTAGGTTGTGTTTTTGAGGGGCAAAAAAGACAAGCATTAAGAGTCTAAAACTATAAAAGGCGGTAAAAAACGCCCCGATTAATAAAGCCAAGAATAGCCCATGGTGGCCGGTAGCAAAGGCTACTTCTAAAATTTTATCTTTAGAAAAAAAGCCAGCAAAGGGATAAATCCCACACAAAGCTAGCGAGGCTAGTCCCATTAAAATAGCTGTCATTTTTAAGGGTTGGTATAATTTACCCATTTTAGTGATATTAAGTTCATCATGCATGGCATGCATCACATTACCCGCACCCAAAAATAAAAGCGCTTTAAAAAAGGCATGGGTAAAAAGGTGAAACAGCGCTACCCAGTAGGCCCCAAGCCCCGCTCCTACAAACATATAGCCTAATTGGGAGAGAGTAGAGTAGGCAACAATGCGCTTTAAATCTTGATTAACTAATGCCATACTTGCCCCAAAAAGCGCTACAAAAGCCCCTAAACAGGCAATGGCATAACTCACTTGTGGAATTACATGGTAGAGTGGATGGGCGCGTACAACTAAATAAACCCCAGCTGTTACCATAGTGGCCGCGTGGATAAGCGCAGAGACCGGAGTAGGCCCCTCCATAGCATTAGCTAGCCAAGTGTGTAAAGGGAACTGTGCGCTTTTGCCAACCGCCCCGATAAAGAGTAAAACCCCAATCCAAAAGAGCAAATTAGAATCGGTATGTGTAAGATTAGAAAAGACAACAGAATATTGTAACGAGCCAAAAGTCCAGTAGATAAGCAAAATTCCCATAAGCATGCCTAAATCAGCGATGCGATTTATCACAAAGGCTTCAATAGAGGCGTTGTTTGCGCTTTTCTTTTGATACCAAAAGCCAATGAGCAAATAAGAACATAGCCCCACACCCTCCCAGCCTACAAAGAGACCTAAAAAGTTATCGCTAAGTACCAGCACCAGCATAGAAAATACAAAGCCAGAAAGATAGCTAAAATAGCGGTTAAAACCCTTATCTTCTTGCATGTAGCCAATGGAATAGACATGTACTAAAAAAGAAACAACTGTTACCACCACAATCATAACGGTACTGATAGGATCAAGTGCAAAGGAAAAATTAACATGCAAACTACCTAGATTAATCCAATCTAATAACTCTACTTGTACAAGTTGCCCATGTAAGGCCTTTATCAGTAGGCATATAGCCCCCGCACAAGAAAAACCTAGTAAAGTTGAGTTGATCACCCCTACATGTAATCTTTTTGCATGCCCACCCCAAAAACCCGCATAAAGTGCTCCGATTAAAGGCGCAAATAACACAACAAGCAGATCTTGCATTTTCTAGCCTTTCATGCGATTAAGTGAGTCAATGTCTAGGGTTTTATGCTTTTTATACCATAAAATCACCAAGCCTAGCCCCACAGCCACCTCAGAAGCAGCCAAAGCAACCATAAAGAGCGCAAAAACTTGTCCATCTATGTTTTTAAGCGCATGAGAAATTGCGACAAAGGCAACATTAATTGCATTGAGCATGATCTCTGTAGAAAAAAAGAGCATTAAAATATTTTTCCGTCTGAGCATGCCTACTAGTCCCACACAAAAAAGTAACCCTGCAAAAACTAAGTAATGCCCCAGAGTGATCACGCATTTTCCTTTTGGCTAAGATAACTTTTTCTAAGCGCTGTAGTGATTCCACCTATTAGTGCGCTCAAAAGCATCACCCCCCCTGCTTCAAAAGCAATGCGGTATTTAGTGAACACAAAATAACCCATTAAATGAACATTGGTTGTGCTTAGATTAGGTGTAACAATTTGTAAATTCTCAGCGCTAAGGTGGTGTGCGTAGTTATTAAGCGCGGGTGCGCCTAGTATAACAACTAAGAGCAACGCAAAAACGCCGCCTAGTATATAAACTAGCCAAGGTTTATGCGATCTCTCAATCACCTCCTCAGAGGCATTAAAAAACATCATGCCAAAGGCATACATCACAATCACCGCCCCCACATACACTAAAATTTGAACCACGCCTAAAAACTCCGCACCTAGCAAAAAGAAAAAGCCTGAAATAAAAACCATACTAGCAGCTAGAGCACTCATGGCGTATAAAATATTACTTGTACTCACCACGATCAAAGCCATGCTTAAAGTGAAGATTGCAAAGAAATAAAAGGCGATAACCTCAAACATGGGCATCCTTAGGGGTTTCTACTTTTTCTGTACTCTTTTCCTCTGTTTTTTCCTCTGTAGCGTAATCTAGCGGGGTTTGTTGCATTCTTTGGCTAGCGTGTTCACTAGGCGATCCAAAACCGGCAAATTCTTTATGGCTGTGATCTTTAGCACTCTCTATATCTGTTAAAAATTCACTCTTACCCCCAAACTGCGATCGCTGTACACTGCTATTTTCAAAGCGCTGTCCCATTACAATGGCAAGTTCTGGGCAAACCTCCGCACATAGTCCGCAGTAAATGCAACGGCCTAAATTAATCGTGTAGCTGTCTATGTATTTGCGCTCATCAGGGGCTTTATGGGTGATGATTCTAATACAATTACTGGTACAAATCTTTTCGCATAGCCCACACCCGATACACCGTTCATTGCCAGAATCTAAGAGTCTTTGTAAGTGGTGTACAGCGCGGTAGCGCGGGCTTAAGGGGAGTACTTCCATTGGGTAGTGAATGGTAACATCTTTACTAAAAAATTCTTTGATAGTGAGTCCCAAACCTTTAAATAAATCCAAACCAAAACTAGATTTAAGCGTGCCGATGAGTTTAGCGCTAGGGCTATTTTCTTGGGGTTCTTTAGCAAGCCATTTATAGGTTTGTTTTCCCATATGCATTTCTCCTAGATTAAGATAACAAGCGCTGTGATAAGAATATTAAGTAAAGATAAAGGCAACATGATTTTCCAGCACATTCTCATGAGCTGATCGGGGCGGACATGGGGGAAGGTCGCCCGTGCCCACATGGATAAAAAGACAAAAAAGCAGACTTTAATCAAAATAGCAATGCCCCCGGGAATAAAACCCCAAGCACTATAGCCTCCAAAGAATATTAAAGAAATCACAAAACAGAAGGCAAAGAGATGGGCGTACTCAGCTAAGAAAAACATTCCCCATTTAAGCCCGCTATATTCTGTACAAAACCCGGCTACAATTTCGGCTTCATGTTCAAGCAAGTCAAAGGGAGTGCGGTTAAGTTCTGCATAACTAGCAATTAAGAATAAGAAAAAGGCTAAAGGTTGTTTAAAAACCAGCCAGTGAATCATGCCGCCCTCTTGGTAGTGGTTGATCTCTACTAAAGAAAGAGAGCCTACAACCATGATAGGGGCTAAAATGGTGAGTGTACTCACCACTTCAAAGCTAAGCAGTTGGATCGCTGCGCGCGCAGAGCCTAGTAAAGAATATTTGCTATTGGAGGCTAGCCCGGCTAAAAGGGGCGCATAAATACCTGCTGAACCTACGGCTAAAAAGAAAAGCAAGCCTACATTGATGTCTGAGATAATGGGCTTAATGGTATGCCCAAAGAAAGTAAAATCCCCAAAAAAAGGAATGGGCGCCATGCTTACAAAAGCACTCACCATTGCAATTACAGGGGCTATAGCAAAGATAAGGCGGTTTGCATGCTGGGGAATAATGTCCTCTTTGGTAAAGAGTTTGATCGCATCGGCTATGACTTGCAAAAGCCCAAAAGGGCCTACATAAGTAGGGCCTAGTCTTCGCTGAAAATAGGCTAAGACCTTGCGCTCTAAATAAGTCCCAAAAGCCCCTAAACCGGAAAAAACCAGTACCACGACCAAAATTTTTACCAAAGTTTCTATGATCTCAGCGCTCATGCTAGCTCCCACTCTAATTGTGCGAATAAAGTGCCATTAAACACGCCCTCTGTATCTAGGCTAGGGCTTACCATAAACACATCTTGATCAAGCCCATAATCTATATAAAGCGCGCCTTTGAGCTTGCGCCCCTCTTTATGCAAACAAATCAAACTCCCCTCTTGTAAGCCTAAACTTTCTAAATATTTAGGCGAGGTGTAAATGCCCTCTTTGAGTTGGAGATTTTGGCTAGTGAGTGTATGGGTGTTAAACTGGGTTTCGGCAAATTTTAAATAGCTATTAAAAGGCATGCTCTCTAGTTTAGCAATGGGTTCGCTTGGCGTACTCTCTTGTATCTCTTGGGGTTTTAATTTATAACCTCTGTGGTTGCTTTTATCATTAGCATAGAAGTTTTTAAAATCATCATAAGCAAGAGGTTGATAACCCTTTTCTTGGGGTAAAAGAGGGGTATACTCTACCAAACTTTCCCCATAGAGTCCAAAATGCTGGGCAATATCGGCTAAATCTAAACCTGTGTAGGCTAGGGCGG
This sequence comes from Helicobacter suis HS1, assembly GCF_026000295.1. Taxonomy (NCBI): domain Bacteria; kingdom Pseudomonadati; phylum Campylobacterota; class Epsilonproteobacteria; order Campylobacterales; family Helicobacteraceae; genus Helicobacter; species Helicobacter suis. The sequence continues at coordinate 1,548,667 of NZ_AP026769.1, forward strand.
GTCTGATAGGCAAAACGCGCCCCTCAAAGTTAGTTGTACTTGCCTCTATTTGGTTAGGACTTGGCAAGATAAAATCCACGCTCTGTAAACTTTCTTGATCGCATACACAATTTGAATCTAGCACAAAATCCCCCCGTGCGCGCACACCTACGCTAGGGTGCTCGCCTCTATCTTTTTCTAGTTGGCAAATAGAAACAATGCCTAGCGCATTGGCTGTAGGTGGGATCAAAACGATTTTAACTTTGGGGTGTTGGCTAGCCTCTTTAAGCATTCTAGCGATATTGCTTGCTCGTTTGTGTGTGTAAATTTCTTGCCCTATGAGAAGTACAACACTGGGCGCTTTTTCTAAAGCAGTGGTGATTTTCTCATATGTGGCGCTATCTAGTTTAATATCCTCTAACATTTGATAGACCGGTTTAGGTTGCTCTTTAGGCGTTTCTGGAGTTTCTGCTTGAGCCTCCGGATTTTCTTGAGGTATTTCTACTGGTTTTTGGCTTGCTAGTAAACTCTCTAAACTTGGGCTTTTCACACCCAAAGCAAGCAAAATCGCCCCCAAAAAGATTTCCTCAGCATGGCAAGGATAGTTCACAGAAATAACACTACGGCTCATTTTATTAATTGCCTTGTCTGTGAGAGGGTGGCCATAAATAAGTGTTGTACCTTTATTGACTTTAAGCGCGTTGGCAAGGGCGTACTTGATTAGCGGGTTTTCATTGCGAATCTTTGAGCCCACACTCACCACACAACCCGCGTTTTTAATCTCTGAAATATCAGGGAAATTTGTAGGTTTAAACTCCTTTAAAAATTCCTGAAAAGCATAGAGTTCCTCATTATGCAAACTAAAACCACAATGTTTACGCAAATATTCTAATAAATATGCCTCCTCATTATTCACATCTCCGCCGATATAAACTGCTTTAGCCTCTTTAAGTTTTTGCACGGCTTGATTTATATTGCTACTGCCCTCTTTGGAGGCATGCACATCAAAAGCAAAGCGCCCCGCCCCACAAATAGGGTTATGGTAAAAATCATTGCCCACTCTAAAAATTTTCTTTTCCTCGCCTAGCGTATCAAAGTGGCGTACATGATAATCTAGCAAACAACCCGCCGCGCAGTGCATACAAGTTGAATCAATATGGGTGAGTTCCCAAGCATTCGCGCTATAGCTAAAATCTTTATAAACGATCGCACCCACAGGACAAACCGCGATACACTCCCCACAATCAAAACAAGGTACTTCGCCTACAAAACTAATCATGCCCTTTTGTTTGCGACTCCACACACTAAAAGGGTCTTTAGGCATGCTTTCTTTGAATTTGTCGGGGGCGTGTAAATTGACTTTAGTGGCTTTGAGGTTATTATCGCCAATATTATCGCTACAAGTGGTAACACAACGCTCACACATAATACACAAATTAGGATCGTAAGAAGCCTGCGCCCAGAAAGCAAAGGGCTTAGCATCATCGCGCACGGCAAAGGGCTGGGTGTCTACTTGCATGCGCATGGTCATGTCTTGTAATTCACACTCCCCACTTTTATCACACACCCCGCACTCTAAAGGGTGGTTGACATCATAGGTTTGCATGATCATCTGGCGTTCGGTCTTAAGGGCGGGGGTGTTGGTGAGTATATTGGTATTGGGCTTGGGTTTGGTATTACAGCTATAAACCCGTTTACCCTCCACCTCTACCATGCACATCTTACAAGCCACCGTAGGCGAGCACCCGCTTAAATAACAAATAGCCGGGATATACACCCCCGCACTTCTAGCCGCCTCTAAAATGGTTTGCCCTTCTTTGTATTCTACCTTAAACCCGTCTATGTTGATATGTGGCATGCCTACCTCTTTTTGACTACCAAAGTCCAGTCTACGCGGTTAAAACGCAAAGAATTCATTAAAGTATCCCCCCTTTGTTTGACATACTCCGCACTTTGCTCTACGATGTTAAAATCCACCACTTCTAGCATGAAAATCACCACCTCACCAGCTTGTACGCTACGATCTAAAATACCCCCCATGTGGTTTAAAACCGCCTCATTGGGTTGATCTTTTAAGGGGCGCAGATCAAAGCGCTTCATCGATCCACCTCGCCAAAAACCGCGTTGCTTGAGCCAATTACAGTAACCGCGTCGGCTAGATACTGCCCTATTAAAATATCTTGTAAAGAACCAATATGATAAAAACTAGGGGCGCGGATTTTAAGGCGATAAGGGTAGGGATCGCCTTCTGAGTGGATAAAAAAGCCTAATTCTCCTTTAGGCGATTCAGTGGGGGCATATACCTCGCCTTTGGGGGGGCGCATGCCTTGAGTTACAAGCACAAAATGCTGCATCAAGGCATAGTTTTGCGTCATAATGTCCTCTTTAGGGGCAGAAAAATAATGTGGGTTGTGTGCCATGATAACCTTATCTGTGGGGGCGTGCATGGGAATGAGTTGTTCTAAGATACGCAAGGATTGTTCGATCTCTAGCATATAAAGCTGGTAGCGATCATAAGAATCCCCATTATTACCCACCGGAATATCAAAGTCTAATTCGGGGTAAAGTTCATAAGGCTCTTCTTTGCGCACATCATAGGCAATACCCGTACCTCTAAGCATGATTCCGCTAGCCCCCCATGACTTGGCTTGTTCTTGCGTGATCGTGCCTACATTTTCTAAGCGGGCTCTCCAAATACGGTTGCTATCTAGTAATCCTCCTATTAGTTTATGCGTTGCGCGCACCTCTTTTATAAAGGCCTTTAGGCTTTCTAGCCAGTTAGGTGCTAAATCTAAAGGTACGCCCCCGATACGGATAGCATTATGAGTCAGTCTAGCCCCGCAATAATCCTCCATTAAATCTAACCCATACTCGCGGGTTTTAAAGCAGTAAAGAAAAACAGACATCGCCCCCACATCTAAAGCATGCACGCTTAAAAAAAAGATATGTGAAATCACGCGGTTTAGTTCTAATAAAAGGGTGCGAATCACCTGCGCGCGTCTAGGAATTTGCACCCCTAGCAAAGTCTCTACAGCGTGGGCGTAAGCGTAGTTATTACTCGTAGAGGAGGTGTAATCTAATCTGTCGGTGGTTGGCATGTACTCGTTATAGGTCATGTTTTCGCCCAGCTTTTCACAACCTCTATGTAAATAGCCAATTTCAGGCGTAGCCTTGATAATCTTTTCTCCATCAAGTTCTAAAATCAGGCGTAATTGTCCATGTGAGGAGGGGTGTTGAGGCCCAAAGTTAATCACCATTTGGTTATCATCTCTCTCAAAAAGAACATTTTCAAACTGAGGTTTAAGCTTATTAAAGATCTGTGCCATTAGGGACGCTCTTTAAGTTCTGAAGGGTCTTTTGTGTGCAGGTCTTTTACAAATAAAGACTTTTGGAAAGCGTGTTTTTGGGGGTGATCTTCAAGCGGGAGGCCTTTGGATTGTTCATGCCCAATTTTAGAAAAATTGAAAGTATCTTTCTCGTCTACTCGCGCGCTATCTCTTTGCTCAGGCCCGATAATTTCGCGGTATTCTTTGCCAAAAATCTTATCCACTTCATACCACGCGGCATGTTCATCACCCTTTAGCGGATAGGATTTTAAAAGCGGATGGCCTACCCAATCTTCTGGCATTAAAATACGGATTAAATGCGGGTGGCCTTCAAAGACAATCCCAAACATGTCATAAGCTTCTCTTTCACTCCACAGAGCCGATCTAAAAAGGTGGCTAAGGGTGGGAGCTTTAGCGCCTTGTTTGAGAGTGGCCTTTAAACGCAGGCGTCTTTTTTGTACAAAGTTAGGCAGATAAGAGACAAATTGATAAAAGAGTTCAAACTCGCCCCTTTGCTCTAAAAAATCTATCGCGCTCATTTCACTCAAAGTTTCATAGCCTAGATTTTTTAGCCTCTTGGCAATTTCTGCTACCTCTGTCACCTCTACTACAAACACAGCTGTGTTAGTCTCTATAAAATTCTCTAGGATTTTATGATAATAACTAAGGTGGTTGTAGATCACCTCGTAAGCTGTGCCGATAAGAGAAGTTCTGGGCGTGTTTGCAATAACATGGAAGCGATCAGAATAGTGGACATGTTTTTGGACATCGGCATTAGGGCGTTGTTTTCTAACCATCTTTTGATCCTTTAAACTAACCGTTTAGGCGCTTCTTCTGGCAATGCTTTTTGGCGGCGGATTTTATCTTGTAAAACCATTAAGGCATACTGCAAAGTTTCAGGGCGGGGTGCACAGCCGGGCAAATAAATATCTACCGGAATGACGCGATCCACTCCTTGCACGGTGGCATAAGTGTTAAACATGCCACCTGTATTTGCACAAGAGCCCATAGAAATCACCCATTTAGGTTCAGGCATTTGATCATAAAGGCGGCGGGTGAATTCAGCGTGTTTTTTGGTAAGAGTGCCGGCGATAATCATCACATCAGATTGGCGGGGGGAGGCTCTAAAAATCGTACCAAAGCGATCAAAATCAAAGCGCGAGCCACCTGTGGCCATCATTTCAATCGCACAACAAGCCAGCCCATAAGTAAGAGGCCAAAGTGAGTTACTGCGCCCCCAATTTAAAAGCCTGTCTAAACTACTTAAAGCGATAGGAAGCCCACCATTTTTTAAATAACTTACTGCATGCTCTGCCATTCTAGTGCTCCTCTTTTTAGTGCGTAAATAAAACCGATTACTAACAAACCAAGAAAGCTCAACATCTCCAGAAAACCAAATAACCCTAAATCTTTAAAACACAGCGCCCAAGGGAACATGAACACAATTTCTACATCAAAGAGGATAAAAAGCATTGCCATAACATAAAACTGGTGGCTGATACGGTTTTGTTGCTTAAGGGCAATGGGGCCACATTCATAGGCAGAAAGTTTGAGTTTTTCATTCTTTTTTTTGGCAAGCAACCGGCTTAAAAAGCGTTGGATACGCAAAGTCCAGTTAAAGACTAAAAAACTAAAGACTAGTAAGAAAAACGCCCCAAAATACGGATGTTCAAAACCACTCACTCCCACCGCTAGCTCCTTAGCAATTTCAACATAAGGGGTGTTAATCACCGGGACTCTAAAGCCCACTTCTAGGCCGTTGTGTGCTCCAAGATTAGCCCGAATCCCAAAGTTAAACATCCATTGTACAAATGTGGGTGAGTAGTTGATAGTAAATTAGCTATGTGCGGCTAAAAATAGCGCTGCTCCCTCACTTGTAAGGATAATAGGAGAGGGGCTATAAATTTCTCTGTCCTTAAAAAGTTGGCGCTCTTGGCTGCAAAACCCTCCCTCAGGGCCTATAAAAATCCCATTTTCTAGGCTAACTAGCCCTTGAGTTTGATCATGAAAATCAAAAATATAGGCAGTAGGGTAGCGCTCTAAGGCCATTTTTGTATTTTCTAAAACCTCTAACTCCATACATGTACTACGGCCACATTGTTCACAAGATGCAATGAGAATTCTTCTAAAACGCTCCAATTTGGGGGCGTCAATTTTTTCATTCTTTTGGCTAAAGTGGGCGTAGAAAAAACTAATCTTCCCCACGCCCATTTGGTTAAGATAGGGTAAAACTTTTTCAATATTTTTAGACGCGATGATCGCCCAGATTAAATGAGAAGGGCGTTTAGGACAAATTGGGCGTAATTCTTGGCCTAGTAGGGATAAGCGTGCGTGGTGTTTTTTAACTTCTAAGGGCTTGTAAAAATAAAGAATATGATCGGCTAGGTTTCTAAAAACAAGAATTTCTTGAGCATGCATGCGGCGGCTTAGATAAACATGCCTGTAACTTTGTGCTGTTAAAAGTAATTCTTGGCTACCGGCCTCCTTGTGGTAAATAAATTGCATGGATTAAAAGATGTAGATAAGCAGACATAACAATAAATCCAACCCATATAAAGCTTTAGACCATTTGATGTAAGCTAGCATTAGCGATTCTTTTGTGCGGGCTAGTTTGAGTTTGTACACCCGCATGATTTCGCCTAACATGACAATCCCCACCACAAGCCCCATAAGAGCAACTTTACCTGAAAGTACGAAACTTTGCATGGCAAGTAAAAAAATACCGCTAAAAAAGGCCATAGCCACCCACGCAAAAACCATAGGCATCATAAAATACAGGCATTTATTAAGCGTGGCATAATTTTTAACTAGTCCTAAAAAAATTAAATTGATCCCAAAAACAATGGGACCTAAAGCCATTAAAATAGCATGGAAATTGCGGGCATCTTGCCACGCCTCAGCTACCATTGAAAATTTTAAAAATTGTAAACATAGTTGGCATAAAAGGCAATCACCCGCCTAAAAGAATAGGTGATGGTTTGGCCGGTACTAGTCTGCGTATAATAAGGGGTGTTAATCACCGGGACTCTAAAGCCCACTTCTAGGCCGTTGTGTGCTCCAAGATTAGCCCGAATCCCAAAGTTAAACATCCATTGTACAAATGTGGGTGAGTAGTTGATATTATTAGCGCCAATAGATTGTTTGAGGTAATAATTACTAGTGCTCACACAATTTGTATTAGCCACCATTGTAGTACACACATCATTAGCTTTTCCCGCTCCCAAAGTCCAGCTACTCCCCCCCACTGCCATACCGACAAATGTCCCAACATCATATCCCTTATTGCGGTAAAAATCCCAAAGCCCATCGATTCCCACACCATAAAAGAAATTACCTAAAGGGCCCTGTGTGGGATATTTCCTGCCTGTTTTTTGTGAAAAAGCACCCCCTTCTAAACTAATAAGGCCATAGTAACGCAAACCCCACCGCTTAGTTTTGCCAAAAAACTGCTTATACCCCCCCACAAAATCTACACCACCCATATTTGCCGAAAAAGGCTGTTGTGTAGTGGAACTTAAAGTCCTATCTGCATGAGATCCTGCTCCATGGGCGTACTGTAACCCTGCTTCTACATACCAACCATTTTTAGCCGCCCCTAGTGGCAAAGAACCCAAGAGTACACACAATCCTGCTTGATACCATTTACGCATGCTAAACTCCTTTCTTAAAAAGCGCCATTTTAGCAAATTTTACATGAATAAGAGGGCGGATCACAAAGAGTCCATTTTCTGCCTTGTAAATAGGGGGCATTAATAACACCCCCGTACCCAAAATTGCCAACACGATATAAAGGCTAGTAGTCGGGCTAATGCTCACACCAAAACTAAATAAATGAGAAGTGGCATCTAAAATGAGTTTTAAACTAATAAAGGCAAGTACCACAATCACACTTTTTTCTAAATAGACTAGGTAGCGTTTTAAAACCTCTAGCACAAAATAAAGGCTACGCAAACCCAAAATCGCAAACATCATCGCGCTATAAATAATCAAGGGCTCTTTACTCACCGCAATCACGGCCGGTACACTATCAAAGGCAAACATCACATCGCTAAGCTCCATAACAGCTAGACACAAAAAAAGCGGGGTAGCGATGATCTTAGCCTTGCTAAAAGCGCTTTGGTGGTGCAAAGCGTCTTTTTCTGTGCCCTCTAAAGAGTTTTCTAAAGTTTCTAAACGCTCTTTACTAAGGAAAAAATCATGGCCAACAAGTTTTGGATAAACAGGGAAGAATTTATAAACAAGACGATAAGCTAAATGTTTGGAATAATCCTCCTGTGCCTCTTCTTCCTCTTTATCTTGGTTTTTAATCATCACCACACAGCTATAACCCACCAAAAGGCCAAAGAGAATTTCTACATAAACCGAAAGGTGTAATAACCCGGTTCCTATTAAAACAAAGATCAGTCTAAAAACAATCGCGCCGATGATGCCATAATATAGCACGCGGTGGCGATAAATATCTGGGATTTTAAACCATGCAAAAACAGCCATCATTACAAAGAGATTATCTACAGAAAGGGCTTTTTCTAGCACATATCCGGTGAGAAATAAAGACATATTAGTAGGACCATCATGCAAGTAAAGATAGAATGCAAATAAAAGCGCGGTGGCGATCCAAAAAAGCGACCATAAAGTGGCACTTTTAAGCGTGATAACTTGATCTTGGCTATGGGCTTTAAAATCAATCCATAAAGCAAGAGCCATAAAGATTAAAAATACTAATAAATCCATTAAGCCCCCTGTGAATCTAAAAACACACCATCACTAAAACTATTGGCATGCACATTACAAAAGGCATTTTTAAGAGAAGTAAAAAGGGTGGGGTTATTGCGCTCCATTTCTTGTAGAAAATATTTAGTCGCTGATCTAGCAATGGGGGGTTTATCTGAATCGGGTTGTTTGGCCGGGCAATTACAATCCGGGGCGGTAGGGATATTTTGGGATTTGACAAAATCAATGCTTTGTCGTTCACGGATATGAATAAGAGGGCGGATCACAAAGAGTCCATTTTCTGCCTTGTAAATAGGGGGCATGCTGCGCAAACTCCCATTATAAGTAAAGTTCATAAAAAAGCTTTCTACGGCATCATCAAGGTGGTGTGCTAGGGCGAGTTTGTTATAGCCATGTTCTAGCGCGTAGTTATAAAGCACCCCGCGACGCATACGCGAACAAAAACTACAATAAGAACTCTGTTCACGGCGCTTTTCACGGATTGTCTGAGCGATATTGGTATAAAGAATGGTATGGGGGATATTTTGTTCTACACATAAATCACTTAGCCATGCTAAATCTTCTTTCAAGCCATAGTGCACGGTAGCAGCTTGAAAAGTAAAATTAAAGGGGGCGTGTGCTTGCATGCGTGCAAGTAAACAAGAGAGTAAAATAGAATCCTTACCCCCACTTAAGCCTATAAGGATACGATCGCCCTCACTAATTAAATTATAGGTGGCATTAGTCCTACCTACAACATTTAGAATTTTCTTACTGATGTTATAAACCATGCGTGATCCTTTAAATGAGTTGAGCGATTGTCATTGTTAAAATTAATAGCATACTCTAAAAATCTCTTGTCTAATACTAACATAAAGGATCTGAATAAATCCGCATAAAGAGTTAGACAAAAATAGGAGTATTGTCCAAGACCAATGGACTATATAAGAAAATTGTTAAAGTCTAGGTTTCTGGTTGGAAATCTTAGATAAATAAAGAAACTAAAGAAAATCAAGTATTTCTGTCAGATAGGGCGGTACTTCCTTAACATCGGTAATAAAACCTTTAATATGGAGTTTAAACAAGACTTTGTTATTTTGTGTATGTGTACTTAGGAAGCTAACTTTGTGCCGGTTAATGCATAAATTTAGCAAAGTATGCAAAGTATGCATCTATTTCTGTGCGTAAGCTAATACCTGCTTGCTCAAAAGCATTTAAAAGTAGCTCATAACTGCCCTCACCCCCTAAAAAATCCCAAAATTCTTTTGCTACCTTTAGCTCATGTTTTAAATCTAACATACCTGCAATTGTCCACCTAGCATAAGGTTTTGGTTCATAAGGATTATATGGAATAGCTATCAGGCTATTTATTTTGCAGTCTTTAAAATCCAACATTGCAAGAGCAGACCATGTGAGTAGCGTGCGCTTAAATTCTTTAAAACTACCCTTATTTGGCTTTGCTGTTTTTAGATCTATTAAAAGAAGAGTTTTATTTAGCCCCTGGAATCCCAGTAAATACTCTCTATAGCTTAGTGAGGTTTTAGATTAAGTTCTAGTCCTACGGATCAAAAACATAACCTTTTTTTTAAAAACTTAGGCTAAACAGTATTTTGTTTAAGTGTTAATGAAGTTTTTGCACAACTTCAAAATTATTCTTTGCTAGCTCTTTTGCGACTAATCAAAAATACTAGTACCAAAAATTTGTATTCAAACTTTGAATAAAACTAAAAAGCGCCATTCTATCACTTGTATATGATAGAGTCTAAAGTTGCAGTTGATGCTCTGATTGAGGAACGAGTTAATGATAGAAAGATTAGAGATTCAAGCCAAGCTAGAAAAAGCATTGCTGGAAACGCCTTTTCAAATTTGATCATTTACACCTTTTTAAAGAATAAAGCAGAAGGCACTATGTAGCCAAAAACCTAGCTCGTTGATTTCTTTTAAAAAAATCTTTCTTTTGAAATCATGCAAAAAATTAAGATAGGAGAGGAAAGCCAAAAGCCTGATGTAGATTAGTCATTTATAGCCTTGATTCTGTGGGTGTTTTGAAAAAATGCCTGATTCTATCTCTTAAAACTTCTTTACGCGAACGGGCAACACAAACATACAAATGGAAACTTCTAATGGAAATCGCCTATTCAGACTCCAAACTGAAAGAAAAGTACGACATTGTGTATGACCCACCTATTTTACCTTTAGTGTGTTTTGCGACCATAAACTTTTATAATGAAATTGACAGGCCACAACAAAGAGGCATGTTCAAGTTTTTTGCTTATGGAGATTCTAAAACAACCGTGGCCTATGGGCAGTTTAGTACTTTTATTAATGAATGGTTAGGTTTTAAAGACGCACGAAAATTAGATACTAAACTTTTAGGGGGGTTGCGATCTAAGATACTTTACACAAAGGGCGATGTAGGCGATGTAATTCAAGAAATTGCAAAACTAGACTTAAAAAGAGCTCTTGAGGTTTCAAGTTTTTATTATGATCTTGAGGCCAGTATTAAAAATATTTTACCGTTCTTAGCTAAGCAGGCTTTGATATTTTTTGTGGTGGGAAATAGGCGTGTCAAAAATATTGTATTACCTACGAATCGTTTTATTGTGGAAGTATTGTGTATGAATGGGTGCAGACATATAAGCACTATAGATCGCAAAATTTCTAATAAATCCATGCCTCTTAGAAATTCACCCACTAATAATGCAGGGATAAAGGTAAAGACAATGGATACTCGGCGGTGCCCTATCTCTTTGGTTGTTCGGCGGAATGAATGGGTGGGTGGTGTCCGCATCTTTTACTTGTCTTTTGACATAACCTTTCTTAGCGTCTACAATTCCCGTAACTAGTAATCTATCGTTGTCAAGTGTAACTAATAGGTAAGTTAGGTCTTCTTGGTTTTCTGCTTTAAACGCCTTGATATACTCCTGCTTAGGTGGGTCTTTAAAGATGAGTTTAATATCCGGACTTTTCAAAGTCGGCTCTACTAAATTTAGATAGGCCAATCTACTTTGGGTATCTTGTTTAGCCTGCAGGTGTTTAATGAAGTTTTCTTTATTCTCTACTGCCTCTAAACTTTTTAGAAATGCTTTTACATCTAGTTCTTTAGGTATTGGTGTAGCATAGGTGCTTAAATCAAGATTTTTAATAAAGGCCTCTTTGTCGGTGATAACCTTGTAGGGGCGATCTTGATTTTTAAGGGGGAGTGGTAGGGTGTGGCCTATCCTTTTGGGCTAGATCGGAGCCAAGCCCAGACTTAGCCGCGACTTGGTCGAACTTCTGCGCGGGGGTTTTTTGTAAGCCGTTGCTATCCAGTAATTTTTTCCTTCATGTTTCCACCCTTGCGTTAAACCTACTCTAAGCTCTTGATTGTCATAATTAATTAATCTTTGCATTTGAAAGCATCACATTAAAATTTGATAGCTCTATGCCTAATGCGTGCATACCTAGTTCATTAGCCACAGCTAGAGTTGTACCAGATCCACAAAATAAATCCAAAACAATATCACCCTTTTTAAAAAAGGGCTCTTTTAAGAAATGCTCTACAAGTTGGGAATGAATTTACCCCTGTAAGGGTGGAGGCGATGGATGTGTTTTGTTGTTTCTGACTCTTTAAAATTGGCAAGAGAGAGGGCGCAACAAGTGGCTAAAGAGAGCTCTACTAAGCAGTTAGCAGAACAAAGCCAAAAGGCTGTTAAAGACTTTATAGAACAAGGCCAGCCAGCGCTTAAAGAGTTGATTAATCAAGGGCAAGGGCAGTGCAGGCAGTGGCCAAAGAAGATGTTTAGTTGCCCTCCAGCAACTGTCTTATTCTCTAAATAAAGCCTTTTATTTTGCTCTCTTAGCGCCTTAAATTCAGCATAACTTAAACCTTTAGCCTTAGCCTCTTTATAAATCTGTCTATTGCTTTAAGGGGCAACTGCTTAGGGTGCTCTATCACTTCTGCATCAATGTAGTTATTAGGCTCTTGACCTTTAAGGCGGGGAGTGATACTATCATCTCGTAGGCCGCTCGGCGGTGCCCTATCTCTTTGGTTGTTCGGCGGAATGAATGGGTGGGTGGTGTCCGCATCTTTTACTTGTCTTTTGACATAACCTTTCTTAGCGTCTACAATTCCCGTAACTAGTAATCTATCGTTGTCAAGTGTAACTAATAGGTAAGTTAGGTCTTCTTGGTTTTCTGCTTTAAACGCCTTGATATACTCCTGCTTAGGTGGGTCTTTAAAGATGAGTTTAATATCCGGACTTTTCAAAGTCGGCTCTACTAAATTTAGATAGGCCAATCTACTTTGGGTATCTTGTTTAGCCTGCAGGTGTTTAATGAAGTTTTCTTTATTCTCTACTGCCTCTAAACTTTTTAGAAATGCTTTTACATCTAGTTCTTTAGGTACTGGTGTAGCATAGGTGCTTAAATCAAGATTTTTAATAAAGGCCTCTTTGTCGGTGATAACCTTGTAGGGGCGATCTTGATTTTTAAGGGGGGGGAGTGGTAGGGTGTGGCCTATCCTTTTGGGCTAGATCGGAGCCAAGCCCAGACTTAGCCGCGACTTGGTCGAACTTCTGCGCGGGGGGTTTTTTGTAAGCCGTTGCTATCCAGTAATTTTTTCCTTCATGTTTCCACCCTTGCGTTAAACCTACTCTAAGCTCTTGATTGTCTTTTTTAAAGATAATGGTTTTTATTCCCGCTTGATCTGTAACCATTTTCCCCTTGTTTACTATCTCCTCCAACCCATTCCCTAACTTCTCATAAGCACTACTGCCCTCAAATCCTTTAAAGTCATCAAGGTGTTTTTCCACAATCTTAGCTAGTCCATGCCCTTTAAGCTTACCACCTTGATCTCTAATTTCCCCCCACACCAAATCTATATCGCCTAAATTCTCTCTATAAAATGCTCCGGCTACTTGTCCCTCCTTAGTTTCTATGAGTTTAGCGATTGCACCTTTTGATCGTGGTAAAACTCTTTAAAGTTTTGGCCAAAGGCTGGGTTATGGGGCACTTCACCCGCTATCTCATTCTGTAGCCCTCTACCCTCTAGCTTTTGCCCCGCTCCTAGTGTTTCTCTCTCTAAACCTCTAGCTTTTAGCTGTGTTTCAGCTACTCCCCCACTGCTAACACTCCCCCCACTCTCCACACTCTTAGGTAAATTCTGTTCAATCTCTCTAATTAAGGCTTTAGTAGCGTTGCTAAATTCAGCTCTACTTGCGATTTTGTTAAGATTTTGTTTAAAGGCCTCTATGCTGTGGCTCTTATTTAATGCGGCTTTAATGTGATATCTGAGTGCTGCACCACTTACTTTATCATTGAGTGCTTTAGCAAAGGGGATATAGGGCAGAGTTCTAACAATAAAGCCAAAGGCGGCTTTAGTAACTTGGAATTGTGCAGCCCCGCCTACACTAGTAGCAATACTACTTCCAATAGTTCCCCCCGTAGTGGGCTTAAGCGCTTTAGCAATAGCGCTATCTTGATTAAATAATCTATGAAAGCCCTTAGCAATTTCTATAAAGTCTTTAGCGCCTTGAGTTTTAAAACTACTCTCTTTAAGTTCCTCTAGCGCATTCATAAACTTAAAGCTATCTAGCACGCTAATATCTTGGGCATCAACAAGGGATTCTATTAACTATGACCGGATTCTTTAATTATTTACCTAAACAGAACTCTTGAAACATCGCATCTAACATTTCATCAGTGTAGTAGGGTGTGCTGATGGCTACGATACTCTCTAAAGCATCTTTAATATGATAAGAGAATAGCTCTAGCTCCGCGTGTTGTAGGGGTTTTTTAGCAGATTGTAAACTCTTAATACCTAACTCTAGGCTATTTTGCTGGGTTAGAGTGGCTAAAATTAGGCTATCATTTGGATTATGTTCAAATAAGGGTTTGAGCGCTTTTTTTAAAAGAGGCAAACAGGGTTCTTTGGTATTTAGGCTCATAGCAGGGGCAAATAAAGGCGGCAGGACTGCTAAAAGGGCTGTGGTGTCTAGCTTAGTAGGACAATCGTTTTTATTAAAGATAACACAGAGGATTTTATCTTGGTTGGCTTGGAGTAACTCTAAAATAACTTGATCTTGGTGATCTAATGGGCTAGATAAATCAAAAAGGGCTAAAATAATATCGCTCTCTTGCATGCGTTGTTTACTTTTAGCAATTCCTAAACGCTCAATCGGATCGTTAGAGGTGCGTATCCCTGCGGTGTCTATAATTTTTAAAGAACTCCCATAAAGGCTAATGACTTCCTCTATGGTATCTCTGGTGGTACCGGCAATCTCACTTACTAAAGCGCGCTCTTCAAGTAATAAAGCATTAAGCAAGGAGCTTTTACCTACATTGGGCTTACCAATAATGCTTAAAGTATAACCCTCTAATTTAGCACTTCTAGCGCGCGACACTTCTAACACTTTTAAAAGTTGTTGCTCTATTTGTTCTAGATCCTCTTGCATGCGATCTAATAAATTTAAAGGCAAATCCTCCTCCGCATAATCAATCAGTACCTCACTACTAGCTAACAACTTTAAAAGAGCTGTGCGGGTGGTTTGTACAAAGTCTTTTAAAGCCCCCTTGATCTGTTTAGCCATCGCTTTAACCATGTTGGCATTTTGGCTTTCTAAGAGTTTAGCTAGGGCTTGTACTTGGGATAAATCCATGCGGTTATTTAAAAAAGCCCTTTGTGTAAATTCCCCTCCCTTAGCTAAGATTGCCCCCTGCTTTAAACACGCCTCTAAAATCAATCTTGCCACCACCATGCCCCCATGGCATTGTAATTCCACCACATCTTCACCGGTATAGCTATGAGGGGCTTTGAAATAAAGAGCTAGGCATTGATCTAAAAGATCTCCAGTAGCATCATAAAGGCTAACTAAAGTGGCCATGCGGGGGGTAAAGCGTTGTCTATGCGAAAGCGCGTTTAAAATAGAAAGACTTTTAGAACCACTGAGTTTAACAATGGCAATAGCGCCAAGTCCGGGTGGGGTGGCAATGGCAGCAATGGTACTATTTGTAAAAGTCATTGATCACAACCATGGATTCGTGATCATTACTTGCTTGGATACTGACATGTTTATTGGGAAAGACTTCTCTTAAGCGTTTAAGGGCGATGTAGAGTAGCATGCCATCTAAGGGCTTGGTTTGTGCCTTACCTATTTCGCGAACTTGCATGATCACGCTTTGTAAATAACTTTCCATGATTTCTTCTTGATCTTTTAAAAAGCTAGCCACTTCTAAGCGGACATTGTAGTGGTATTTGTAGTGAATCCAATTAAAGAGCAAGTAAGATAGGGCGTTATAACGATAACCTTTCTCGCCAATAATTAAAGCTGAATCAGGGCCGTTAATTTCAATGAGTAGAGTTTGTTCGTTATACAACTCTACATGGATACGCTCAATTTGGTAGGGCAAATAACTAAAAAGGGTATCTAGTTCTTGCTTGATCTCTGTAATCTTTGTCTCTAAAGAATTTGTAGAGGGAGTGGGGGGAGGAGTAGGGGGTGTTTTTTCTAGCTCCTGAGGTTGTTTAGCCTGTTTAATTTTAGCTTCTATAATGGCATCTTTCTTGCCAAAGCCTAAAAAACCACTAGAGGGGGTTTGGATAATTTCATATTCTAGATCCAAAACAGAACATTGCAAGACTGAAGAAGCCTTAATAATAGCTTCCTCAAGGGTTTTAGCTACAATGGTTTGCATCTTCTAGCTCCTAGGCCGTTTTTTGCATTTCGCTCTTCTTTTTGCTTAACATTTGATTAATGAGCCATTGCTGGATAATAGAAAAAATGTTATTGGTTGTCCAGTAAAGCACAAGACCGGCCGGGAAAGTGATCAGAAAGATCGTAAAAAACAGAGGTAACATTTTAAAAATCTTAGCTTGAGTGGGATCGGTAATAGTGCTTGGGGTGAGGGCTTGCTGGGCGTACATGGAAATTCCCATTAAAAGCGGCAAGATAAAATAAGGATCCATTAAAGAAAGATCGTGAATCCAAAGCATCCAACCGGCACTTTTAAGTTCTACAGCGTTGTATAAAACGCGATAAATCGCAAAAAATACAGGGATTTGTAAGAGTATGGGTAAACACCCGCCCAAAGGATTAGCCCCATGTTTTTTATAAAGCTGCATCATGTGCATTTGCAATTTCTGCGGATCGCTTTTGTATTTTTCTTGGAGCTCTTTCATTTTGGGCGCTAGGTCTTTGATTTTTTGCATACTCACCATGCCCTTATAACTCAAAGGATAAAGAATAATCCGTACAATGAGTGTTAAAAGAATGATCGCCCAACCCCAGTTATGGGTGTAGGTGTGCAAATAATCTAGGAGTAAAAACACGGGGCGGGCAAAGAAAGTAATCACCCCATATTCAATCACTTTAGTTAGCATAGGAGAAATCTGTTCTAATAAGCGGTGATCTTTAGGGCCGATGTAACCATGTAAAATGGCATTGCCTTTTAAAGAGACAAAAGGCAAAGGATCTTTACTTGGCTGTGCTTCTATAATGGCATCTAAAGGAGAATCTTTGGTGAAGAAAAGAGAGGTGTAGTAACGATCCACACTAGCAATAAAGGTAGTGGATTTAAAAGTTTGGGTTTGCTTAGCCTTGCCATCTTCAATTTTTTCTAGTTTGTGATCTTGTGTGCCCAAGAGTACCCCGTGGAAGGCATAACCATCAGCATCGGCTATAGGTCTAGAGCCATTTGAAAGTACATAAGCTAAATTCATGGGATGTGTGGGTTTTAATTCTACGCGTAAATCGTAGGTGAGATTAGGGTAGAAGGTCAAAATTTTTTTAACATTGAGATTTTTAAGAGATTGGGTTAAAACCACAGTTTTAGGGGCTTTGTCTATTTGAAGTGTCTGGGTTGAGGCGATATAGGGCGTATTAAAAGCCTCCTGATTAAGTGTAGAATCTACAAAGCGCAATTCTAAAGGCTTTAATGCATTTGATCCCAAAAGGGGCAATTTTTCTAAGGCACTTTTAGGTTTAGAGAGACCTAAAAGCTGTTTGATATGCTCTAAAAAATCTTCTTGTCTGTGGGCTGTAAATTTTTTATCCTTAAGATACACTTGTGCAATGCGCCCTAATGAGTCTATTTCTATTTCCATATCTTTAGAGAGAACTGTAAGGATTATGGAGCTTTTGGGAGTTTGTGCTGCCTGCTTGATAAGAGTAGTGGGGGCGCTATTATTAGTTGTGCTGGTTGGGAGGGCAGTGTGGGGCTTTTCTGTTTGGAAGAAATAACCATAGATGGTTAAAAATAGAAAAGAGAGCACAATGGCTAAAATAAATCGTAAATTATTTTCTTTCACATGAAACCTTAAGAATATAATAAGGATAAAGAGCAGGAGGATTAAGAGGCACTAGATAATAGCGCAGCTTAATTTCTTGGGGGGAATAATATTTTGGGGTGATGTGTTTAGAGCCAATGGGATAATCAATACCCCCTTTGCAATAAGGGTGGCAGGATAACAAACGCCAACAAATCTTTAATAAAGCTTTAAACAACCCTTCATTGTGTAAAAGCCAGAGCGCATAAGTAGAGCATGTGGGATAAAAACGACAACTTGTAGGTTTAAGTACAGAAAGATACTTGCGATAAAATTGCAATAAAATTAAAAGGAATCTCACGCATGCCTCATAACAAGCGGTTTTGTTTTGCGGTATAGACATGCTAAAACCTGTTGTTTTAAATCTTTGTATTTGAGTTGTGTAATCCCTGCTTTAGCCACAAACACGATCACCCGCTCTTTTTCTAAATGGATATTCTTAAAAAGAGAACGCACCCGTCGCTTAATTAAATTTCTCTGCACCGCATTACCCACTTTCTTAGAAACACTCAAGCCCAGTAGAGAAGTGCTAGGATAGCTAAAAAATTTGGGTAACCCATCTAAGGGGAGAGAATACATGGTAAAAAACTTGCTATGTATTCTCATGCCTTTTTTGTAAAGATAGTTAAACTGCTGGGTTGTTTTTAGAGATTGCACCTCGCAAGAATCAAACCGCTAATTGTCTTCTCCCCTTAGCACGGCGGGCTTTGATAACCTTACGGCCATTTTTAGTTTTCATCCTCACCAAAAAGCCATGTGTGCGCTTTCTAGGCGTATTATGGGGCTGATAGGTGCGTTTCATTCTCTAATCCTTTAAAATTTTCAAAAGCTCTATTTTAGCTTGTTTTGCTAAAAACTATCTAAAGTCTAATGGCTGCTGTTTTTATCTTCTACCAAAATATAAAGTTGGTTGAGATTATGGGTTTGTAATAAATCCACCACCTTAACAAAGCTATCTAAATTGCTATTTTTATCTCCCTGCAAAATAATAGGCGTGTCTTTAGCATATCTTGTTACCGCTTGCTTGAGAGCCTCAAAACTTACCTTTTTTTTGTCCAAATAAAACTCGCCCTTGTGTGAAATAGCAATATTAACTTGTTTTTTATCCAGCACATCTTGGGCTTTATCCGAGCTTTGATCCACTTTGGGAATATTGATAGGCAGTTTAGAGGTAGAGACAAAAGAAGCAGTGGTGAGTACGATAACCAAAAGCACCAACATGATGTCAATAAAAGGCACCACATTCATGGAGTCTATTTTTTTCATCTATCTTCCTAAAAATCTGTATCTAGGCGATTATACCCCGCTCCCTCTGTGGCCGGGTGGTGGTAAATATCCCATTTAGTCGCGATAATCTCGCTTTTGCGCACCAACATGTTATAAATCACAACAGAAGGAATAGCCACAATCAGACCCATACCAGTAGATTTAAGCGCAAGGGCTAAACCAACCATGATTGCTTTAGTATCCACCGCTGAGGTATTGCCTAGTTCAATAAAGGTAATCATGATCCCTGTTACCGTGCCCAAAAGTCCCACATAAGGCGCGTTAGAACCAATAGTGGCCACTAAGGTTAAACGGCGGTGTAAATCTAGTTCTAGCTTGCGTTTATCTTTATAATCATCTACGCGCACGGTGGCATAAAACCACACCCGCTCAATCCCAATAGCAATCACGATCACTGATAAAAACGCCAAAAATCCCAAAATCCCATAATCCACCATCTCTTTCACATTCCACCCCGCAAATGATTCCTTAATTGGCTCTTAGCCTCCCTATCTAAAACCCTTTGTTTCATGCTCTCTCTTTTATCATAAAGTTTCTTACCCTTCACCAAAGCGATCTGGAGTTTCACCCGGTTTTTAGCGTTAAAATATAACTGCAATGCCACGATACTAAGGCGCTTTTGACCCACTTCAACAGACCATTTATGAATCTGTTTTTTGTGTAGTAGCAATTTACGAGGCCGTCTCTCATCGGGTTTATAATAAACATTGGCCGTTGGTAGATGCCCAACATGCACCCCAAATAAAAAAGCCTCGCCTCTGATAATCCTAACAAAATTATCCTTTAAATTTACCCTACCCACACGGATTGCCTTGACCTCAGAACCTGCCAAAACAATACCCGCCTCCAAAGTCTCTAAAATCTCATAATCAAAGAAAGCCTTTTTATTGCGTATCGGCTCTTTCACACACTTCCTTAAGTCTAAAAAAGCTACTCCCACTCCCGCTAAAAAAATAAGGCTGTGTATTATCTAAATGTTTCTCAAACTCTTTTAATGCAGGGTAAAGTGTGATAGCAGGGGTGTACAGATCATTAAGAGTGGCGCGCGTGAAATGTTTGAGTAAAGTATGGCTCTGTATTGTTTTCCAATTTTGCTCTCCTTTAGTGGACATAGATAGGCGATCAAAGGCTTGATAAACTTGAGCTGTGTTACAAAAAATTTCAGGGGTTAAAATTTCTATTTCTAAACTCTCCTCTTCAAAAGACTCGATTAGCTCACCAAAATGAAAAACATGCGCACTATTAAAGCCAGAGATAAAAAAATTCACATCACTGCCTACTTGTGCGCCAATTTGATAACATTCTTGTAAACTCAAACCTAATTCTAAACGGGTATTAAGCTCTCTTAAAAGCACCCCCGCATCTGCACTCCCGCCTCCAAGCCCTGCACCTATAGGGATATGTTTTTCTACTTCAATGGCTAATTCTAGGGTTTCGGGGTGGTTTTTAGCTTGGAGGTGAGTTTTAAGTATCTGTAGCATTTTATAAATCGTGTTTTTCTCAAGAGAGCAAGCAAAATTACCCTTAAGCAAAAAGGGAGCTCTTTTAACAAAAAGATAATCGCATATTTGGGTTTTTACAAGCATTAGCCTAGATAAAAGAGTGTGATAAGACGCCTCCAATCCTAGAATTTTTAAAAAGATATTCACCTTAGGATAGGCGATACACTCAAACGCATTCATTCTAATTTACCCAGTTGTTTACCAATGCCCTCTAAAAGCGTATCGCTAACATCTCCGGAGGCTTTCTTGTTTTCTAAAGCCACCGCTTCTTTGAGTTCAGAGCGCAAAATAAGCAAGTGAGAGGGGGCATCAAAACCAAGTTTTACACTTCCCTTATCAATTGAGACAACCCGTATATGGATATGCTCCCCAATCACCACACCCTCCCCTAATTTTCTGGCTAAAATTAACATTTAGAATCATTGCGCTAAGATATGAATCGTTTCAATGATATCCCCTTGCTTTAAACTATCCAAAACCCTTAAACTCTCCTCCTCCTCAATTTGTCCAAAAACCGTATGCTCCCCGTCTAAATGGGGTTGGGGCTCAAAACAGAGGAAAAACTGGCTACCACCCGTGTCTCTGCCGGCATGTGCCATGCTTAATGCGCCCCTTTTATGTTTGTGCGGGTTATTTTGCACTTCACAGCGGATACGATAATCTGGTCCACCCATTCCCGTACCAAGAGGACAACCCCCCTGAGCTACAAACCCGGTAATTACGCGGTGAAAATTTAGCCTATTATAAAAACCCTCTTTGGCTAAAGTCGCAAAATTAGTTACCGCCTGTGGCGCTTCTTGCCCGAATAAGTGGATTTTAATCGCCCCCTTATTGGTTTTAATAACCGCATACTGATAAGAAGCCAAAAGTGTGGGGTCTATTTCATAAACTTTTAGAGCTTTCATGGATACCTTTGAAAAATTAAATGATCGCCGTATTTTACCGATTTCACCTTAATTTTATGCAGTGGGGTGTTTATGTGGGCTCTGTTAGCTCTCTTTTTTTTAGGGTGTGTTTTGCACGCAGAAAAGGCGCTAGATACCTCTCTGATTCACCACACTAAACGCTCTCATGCCACCAAAAAAATACCCCGCCAAAATCAAAAGATCACCAAAAGCGCTAAAAAACCTAATAAACAACAAGTAAAACAGCATAAAGAACAAAATAACGCCAACCTAGAACCGCTCCATCTTTGGATTTATAGCACCGTTTTTTTAATCGCCTATTTTAAAGATGGGCACTACAAACAAGGCTATGGGCTTTTACTCCAAAACGGGCATGTGCTAACCTCTTCTGAGTTGGCCTATGATAAGGGCATGTATGCCACAACTTTTGTAGCCAAAATGCAAGATGATAGCGGGCCTATGTTAATCTGTGTAGCGCGGTTGCGCCTTAAGGCCATTGATCGAAACCGCGGGTTATCCTTGCTTAATACCCATGCTTTTACCAACGACTATTGCCAAATCCGCCCAGAAAGTTACTACCATGCCCGCATCTACACAAAATACGGGCAAGATTTACTCACCAAAAATTCCAACCCACGCAAAGCCTTACAAATTTACTACCCTAAGATTAGCGATCAAGGTACTTTTGAAGTAGGCACTTTTGAAGTATCAACATATAAGGATATTTTAGAAAAGAGCCGCAAGGATATTAATTATAGTGGTCAATATCTTAATTATAATCTTAATTATAGGGATCTACATCGGATCATACGGCCTCTCCTTAAAGATGTCTATGGTCGACCCCTTTTTAACCACAAAGATGAGTTTATAGGCATGGCCGTCTCTCTTCCTAATCAAAATAATGTTTTTGCCACCAAACGCGTGATCCAAGATTTTTTACTAGATTTAAAACACCGCTCTATTTTTTAACAATTCTAAGCCCCCCTTAAGCTTAAAAACTATACAATGCCCCTTTTGCTAAATAGCAAGTGCTTAGCAAATGCTAAAGCAAGTGATCTTTGACATTTAAGCAAGAGAGTCTTGTAGCCAAGTTTGTTTTTACTTTTTGTTTTTTGTCTTTGGCTTAAGAACTCTAGTTAAAAACCTAGTTAAAACTTAAGAGTAATCTTGAGCCAGTTTAGGATTAACTTTATGGAGAGTTTGATCCTGGCTCAGAGTGAACGCTGGCGGCGTGCCTAATACATGCAAGTCGAACGATGAAGCCTAGCTTGCTAGGTTGATTAGTGGCGCACGGGTGAGTAATGCATAGATGACATGCCCTTTAGTTTGGAATAGCCACTAGAAATGGTGATTAATACCAAATACTACCTTACGAGGGAAAGATTTATCGCTAAAGGATTGGTCTATGTCCTATCAGCTTGTTGGTGAGGTAAAGGCTCACCAAGGCTATGACGGGTATCCGGCCTGAGAGGGTGAGCGGACACACTGGAACTGAGACACGGTCCAGACTCCTACGGGAGGCAGCAGTAGGGAATATTGCTCAATGGGGGAAACCCTGAAGCAGCAACGCCGCGTGGAGGATGAAGGTTTTAGGATCGTAAACTCCTTTTGTTAGAGAAGATAATGACGGTATCTAACGAATAAGCACCGGCTAACTCCGTGCCAGCAGCCGCGGTAATACGGAGGGTGCAAGCGTTACTCGGAATCACTGGGCGTAAAGAGTGCGTAGGCGGGAGGACAAGTCAGGTGTGAAATCCTATGGCTTAACCATAGAACTGCATTTGAAACTATCCTTCTGGAGTGTGGGAGAGGTAGGTGGAATTCTTGGTGTAGGGGTAAAATCCGTAGAGATCAAGAGGAATACTCATTGCGAAGGCGACCTGCTGGAACATCACTGACGCTGATTGCACGAAAGCGTGGGGAGCAAACAGGATTAGATACCCTGGTAGTCCACGCCCTAAACGATGGATGCTAGTTGTTGGGAGGCTTTGTCTTTCCAGTAATGCAGCTAACGCCTTAAGCATCCCGCCTGGGGAGTACGGTCGCAAGATTAAAACTCAAAGGAATAGACGGGGACCCGCACAAGCGGTGGAGCATGTGGTTTAATTCGAGGATACACGAAGAACCTTACCTAGGCTTGACATTGAAGGAATTCCCTAGAAATAGGGGAGTGTCTAGCTTGCTAGACCCTGAAAACAGGTGCTGCACGGCTGTCGTCAGCTCGTGTCGTGAGATGTTGGGTTAAGTCCCGCAACGAGCGCAACCCTTTTTCTTAGTTGCTAACAGGTTATGCTGCGCACTCTAAGAAGACTGCCTGCGTAAGCAGGAGGAAGGTGAGGACGACGTCAAGTCATCATGGCCCTTACGCCTAGGGCTACACACGTGCTACAATGGGGTGCACAAAGAGATGCAAAGCCGCGAGGCAGAGCTAATCTATAAAACACCTCCTAGTTCGGATTGCAGGCTGCAACTCGCCTGCATGAAGCTGGAATCGCTAGTAATCGCAAATCAGCTATGTTGCGGTGAATACGTTCCCGGGTCTTGTACTCACCGCCCGTCACACCATGGGAGTTGTGTTTGCCTTAAGTCAGGATGCTAAAGCAGCTACTGCCCACGGCACACACAGCGACTGGGGTGAAGTCGTAACAAGGTAACCGTAGGTGAACCTGCGGTTGGATCACCTCCTTTCTTAGAGAAATGCCCTTGCATTTGTTTGCAAGGGCCACAGGCTCAAGGCTCTCTTGCTTAGGTGTTGGAGGCAAATGTTGAAGGTTGTTAGGGAGTATGCTGTTTCTGTCTCATGGTTATGTGGATAAACTTAAGAAACAGTGTCGCTCTTTTCTACTCTCCATCGCAGGTCGCCCGCTTTTCTTTTTAAGTTCCATAGTGGTTTTAATGACGCGTAAACGCAGAACCCTTCCCTCTTGCAAAACCCTTTTAGTGATTAGGCTTGATAATCTGGGCGATTATTGTCTATTTAGAAATTTTTTACAACCTTTGCGCGAAACTTACGCGGACTATGAAATCACCCTTGTGTGCAATGCGGCTTATTATGAGATAGTTCAGGCCTGTGATGCAGCTTATTTAGATCACATCATTCCAGTAGATATATCTAGGTGGTATTCTTATATCCATGGCTTCTTCTACCATCTTAAAATACTCTATCAACTCTCATGTAAAAGTTATACAACCATCTTAGTTCCCTTGCGCAGACGCAGTATTTGGGCAGATGACTATTTAGCTCGGTTCCTCCCTGCTAGCCATAAAATTTGTACACAAGAAGTGCATCTCCCTCATGACCCCTATAACATGTTTAATGATCCGACATTTTATACCACCATGATAGACACTTCATTTGCACCTCTCTTTGAATTCGATCGTAATAAATATGTTTTTAGTCAGTTATTAGGAAAACCTCTTACAGAAATCACCTATCACCTTGATCTATCTTCTTTACCAAAAGATTTCTCTCTCCCTTGCCCTGAAAAGTACGGTGTTTTTGTTTTAGGCGCTTCAAGTCCTCGTAGAAAATGGGCTTTAACCTCTTGGATACAACTGGCTCAAAAAATAGATCCCTCTTTTAAAGTTGTGCTGTGCGGTACTGCAGGTGAAGTTTTAGAAGGCGCAAAGATTGAGCGATCCTGTCCGCGTGTACTTAATTTAGTGCGTAAAACTAGTTTGTTAGAACTTGTACATGTGCTTTCTCGGGCTTCTTTTATTGTATCTACAGAATCAGGTGTTCCCCATCTTGCAATGGCTCTAGGCTTGGGGCCTGTTTTTGTCATCTCAAATGGCAATGGTCTTGGGTATTTTGTACCCTACCCTCAACATCTTACTAACACCGATTACCATGTTATCTATCATCCAGAAATAGAAGCGCTTTTACAAACCCCACATGGCTTTGGTCGCTGCATGGAGGCTTATAAAGATAATAGACTAGACTTACGCATATCCCATCCAGAGTTTGCTAAGAGGGTAGCAGAAAAAATGTTTCCTGATTTTGTCAAAGATATTTAGTTTATCCCGTACAAAGAATTTGGTTCTCTTAAATAAGGATTTTTAAAATTACACTACAAACTGCACTTAAAGAGACCAGTGAACTTTAGCTTGATTTTACAAGTATCTTTTTAACCATTTTTTAGCTCTGGCTGTTGTAAACGCCTGCCTTAAGATTGTTAGATATTTTTTGATAAATTATCGCTGAAATATGAGATTAGCATGCCGTTATACTATTAGGATCTATTACAAAATCACTGATTGAAATACGTGAATCACCCCTCCCTAAAGGGAGGAGCTTCCTAACTAACAGAAACTAGGGTTTCTGAACTCGAAAGGCTTTGCTGTTTAGAGTCTGCAAGGCTAATTCCTAACCCAAGAGACTTTAACCCCGCTCTTAAGATATTCTTAGCGGCATTGATGTCCCTATGCTCTGTGTATTCACATACAGGACAGCAATACTCTCTATGATTTAACTTAAGTTGGCGGTTGATATTCCCGCAATGATGACAGGTTTTGCTCGTGTATTGTGGAGGGACTTTCACAAAAAGTTTGCCATTATGCTGTTGTTTGTATTCTAAGAATTTGATGATTTGGTAGAATGAGGTATTAAGAATAGACCTATTCAAGCCACTCTTTTGTTTCACATTCCTAAGTTTAGCTCTCTTGGTCATATTCTTGACTTGTAAGTTCTCAACTGCTACCAATTCAAACTTGTTAGAAAGTCCGCTTGTGATTTTGTGATACCTATCTTCCTTCTTGTGTTTAGATTTAGTAAAAATGGCATTCAAAGAATTTTGGCATTTGTAAAAATTCCTCCCTAGTTTTGTTTTGGTCTGTTTAGACTTTAAAACCCTGCGACTCTGTTTTCTTTGCAGTCTTTTAAAGGCTAAATTATATTTAGCTAAGTTAAATGTCTTAGAATGCGTAGGAATGAGAGTCCCGTCACTTAAAGCGATGTCATGGATATTTAAATCTAAACCTATGGCTTTGTCTTGGTGGCTTAGGGTTTTTAAGGGCGTGATGTCCCTATGGTATTCCACGCTAAAGCTCACAAAATAGCGTTCATTCAGGCAAGAAAAAGTGATTTGTTAAATGGTGCAATCTTTAGGCAAATCCCTAGACCAGCGCACTTTAAAATCTTGGCGCATCAGTCTTAAAATCTTAAAGCGTTTGTTGCAATCTTTAATGGAGTAACCTTGATTATTCCAATTAAAGCTCTGTTTAGCAATCTTGGAGTTTTTAAATCTGGGAAAGCCTCTATCTTTGAGGGTTAAAGCACTTTTGAGAGCTTTTTGCGCGTTGATACGGCTTTGTTGCGCCACAACACTAGAAAAGCTTTAATCTCTTTGTTTAAGATGATACTTAATCTTTGTGTCTAAGGCACTAGAGCTTGACCATTGTCTTTGGCTTTTCTCTAGGGTCTTATTCGTGTTGTATTGCTCTTGTTGCAAGTTTAGGCAGATATTATAGGCTTGGTTGTAAATGAAAAAATGGTGCTTGAGTAAAGCCTTTTGCTCTTTTGTAGGGAACAAGCGGTATTTAAAACCCTTATTGATCTGCATTTTTGGAGTTTAGCATAATTATGTTAATATTGGTCTATGGTAAAGTCTAGTGATATTAGACACGGCAGACATTGTGTATTTCTCTTGCATGTGCATTTGATCTTTGTAACAAAATATAGGCGTAAGGCTTTCAGCAAAGAAGTGATAGACTTTCTAGGCGAAGTCTTTAAAAAAGTGTGTGAGGACTTTGAAAGCGAGTTAGTAGAGTTTGATGGAGAATCTGATCATGTGCATTTGCTCATCAACTACCCACCCAAAGTGAGTATTTCTAAGCTGGTTAATTCTTTGAAAGGTGTGAGCTCTAGAAGGGTGCGTGCCCAGCAGTTTAAAAGTGTTTGTAACACATTATGGGGTGATCACTTGTGGTCGCCTAGCTATTTTGCTGGCAGTTGTGGCGGTGCTCCTTTGGAGCTGATTAAACGCTATATCCAAGAGCAAGAAACACCTGTTTAGTTATGCGTCTGTGCGCTTACATCTCCGCCCTAAAGGACGGAGTTTTACGCGCGTTCAGATAAAAAGCCACTTACAAGTAACCATATGGCGGGTTTATGTGTACTAGCCGGGTGATTGTCTTTAGGTACTGTTTATGGGTGCGATTAAGGGCACACAACATAACGATATTTTATCACCTCTTACGCCTGCGTATTTTGCAAGTCTTGGAACTCCTTATTGTTCTTTAGCTGGTTGACTTGGTAGCTATCAAGTAAGATTGTATAGCTGTAGTTTTGCACAGCAATACCGCCATTACTCACCATTTCAGAACGAATTGGCTTAATTGGGAAAGCTTGGGTATTGTTATGTTTAACCTGCTACGCCTAAAACCCCCCAAAAGAGAATTACATGATTGATCCAAAGCACCACAACAGCCAATATAATTAAAAAAATGCCTGTGATATAACGCGCTTTTTCCTCTAAAAATTTTGCTTTAAAACCCTTGATAAAAGACCTCTTCTCTTGCATATGTGTCTTCGCGATAACCAAGCCTATAGTATCTATCTAAATGTCTATCTAAATGTCTATCTAAATGTCTATCTAAATGTCTATCTAAATGTCTATCTAAATGTCTATCTAAATGTCTATCTAAATGTCTATCCAGAATGATACGAAAAATCTTATGATAAATCCTACCACAAAACTTATAGCCAACACGAGCCACCGCCTTAAATTTTGCATTCATTTTAAATCCTAACCAAAGTAAATAAGAACACTTAGGATAACATAATCGGATAACATAATCCAATTTTAATTTTCTCATTAAATGATCATTAAAATCTCTGATCATAAAATCAGCAAAAAGGATTGCCATGTTAGATATTGTTGTTGTGGGAGGGGGGGCATGCAGGTATTGAGGCTTCTATTGTGGCGGCTAAAATGGGCGCTAAGGTGCATCTACTCACGCTTTTAATAGAAATAAGCCTTTACTTTAAAATTTTCCTTCTCTAAGGCTTTGATCATCTCACCTCGCCCACCATAATTAAGCCCTACAAATCCAATATCATAGACACGCTCTACATTTTCTAAGGGGTGGTAGAAATCTAAACTAGAGGCTAGAGGGAAATAAAAAGCGGGCGTGCCCTCTTTAAGTATCCATTCTACTTTTTCAGGCGCTGTAGTGAGGGCTAGATCAATGAAGGGTAAAATGGCATGTGTGCCCAAAGGACTATCTAAACCATAGCCAGCTGCATCATCCATTTGTAGATTAAGGATTTTAAGGTCTTTGTAGCGGTGTTTGATCAACAATAAATCTCTAGGACTGTAATTCCACCCCCACCCTTGGATCATTAAAAGATCGGGTTTTGCATTTGCTGGGGCGTTGTCTATAATTTCACAAATTTTAGTGGTGTTAATAAAAGAGTTTGCCTCTTTGCAGTTAAGCAAGCGACCCATGTTAAATCCATAATGTGCTGTCCCATAGCTCCCATCATCTTGATAAAACAAGTACACCTCCTCACACACCTTTGATAAATCCTGAATAAACCCGCTTTTATCCTGCTCTGCATCATTGCCCGCAAAAAGTACAATGGGTTTTCTATCTTTAAACTTGTCTCTAAAGACCTGATTAAATCCTCTTTTTTCTAAAAGTTCTTGGGTGTAGCTTTCAAAATTAAGGGTGCTCCAATCAGGAGGTGTAACTAATAAATCTGTCTTATTGCAACTAGAACAATTAACAAAGGGAAAATTTTGATAAAAGACCTCTTCTCTTGCATATGTGTCTTCGCGATAACCAAGCCTATAGTATCTATCTAAATGTCAACAAGTTATTCACTCCATTAAAGGCTTAGAGCACGCCCACATTACGCGCTATGGTTATGCCATTGAGTATGATTTTATCCAGCCTACAGGGCTTGAATACTCCCTAGAGAGTAAACAGATTAAAAATCTCTATTTAGCAGGCCAAATCAATGGTACAACTGGCTATGAAGAGGCAGCAGCACAAGGATTACTTGCCGGAATTAATGCTTGTTTGACTTTACAAAATAAACCCCCCTTAATTTTGCGGCGTGATGAGGCCTACATCGGTGTGATGATTGATGATTTAGTCAGTAAGGGCACACAAGATATTGTTGTTGTGGGAGGGGGGCATGCAGGTATTGAGGCTTCTATTGTGGCGGCTAAAATGGGCGCTAAGGTGCATCTACTCACGCTTTTAATAGAAAATATCGGGCTAGCTAGCTGTAACCCGGCCATTGGTGGACTTGGTAAGGGGCATTTGGTTAAAGAAATTGATGCCTTAGGCGGGGTCATGGGGATTTTAAGCGATTTATCTGGTTTGCAATTTCGCATCCTTAATGCCTCTAAAGGACCAGCTGTACGGGGTACGCGCGCTCAAATTGATATGGATCTCTACCGCCAAAATGCCCGCAATTTAGTGTTAAACACTTCTAATTTAAGCGTTTCTCAAGAAATGGTGGAGGGTTTACTCATAGAAAATGGGGCTGTGGTGGGGGTTAAAAGTACTCTTGGTAAAGAATATAAAGCCTCAAAGGTTATTCTCACTACAGGAACTTTTTTACAAGGCCTAGTACACATCGGGACACATACAAGCCAAAACGGGCGCTTTGGTGAGAGCGCTTCTATTGAGCTAGCCAAGCATTTAAAAACTCTAGGTTTAGAAATAGGGCGGCTTAAAACCGGCACCTGCCCGCGTTTGGCTGGAAATAGCATTGATTTTACAGAGCTAGAAGCCCACTTTGGGGATTTTCCTCCGCCTAAATTTAGCCATAAAACAAAGGATTTTAACCCCATACAATTACCCTGTTTTATCACCTACACTAATTCTAAAACCCACGCCCTTATTGAGCAAAATTTCCATTTAGCGCCTATGTTTAGCGGCCAAATAGAGGGGGTGGGGCCGCGTTATTGCCCTAGCATTGAGGATAAAATTTATCGCTTTAAAGATAAAGAGCGCCACCAACTTTTTTTAGAACCCCAAACAAAAAGTGGCAGTGAGTATTATGTCAACGGGCTAAGTACTTCTCTACCCTTTCATTTACAAGAACAAGTTATTCACTCCATTAAAGGCTTAGAGCACGCCCACATTACGCGCTATGGTTATGCCATTGAGTATGATTTTATCCAGCCTACAGGGCTTGAATACTCCCTAGAGAGTAAACAGATTAAAAATCTCTATTTAGCAGGCCAAATCAATGGTACAACTGGCTATGAAGAGGCAGCAGCACAAGGATTACTTGCCGGAATTAATGCTTGTTTGACTTTACAAAATAAACCCCCCTTAATTTTGCGGCGTGATGAGGCCTACATCGGTGTGATGATTGATGATTTAGTCAGTAAGGGCACACAAGAACCTTATCGCATGTTTACCTCTCGCGCTGAATACCGCCTACTACTACGAGAGGATAATGCAAGGTGGCGTCTTTGCAAGTATGCTTATGCTTTAGGATTAATGAGTGAGAAAGAGCATGCCAAATTACAAAAGCAACAAGATCAGATCACAAAAGCCCTAGAAAATCTTAAAAACACACATTTTACGCCCTCTAAAGAAACCCTACAAAAACTCCAAGATTTAGGACAAGAGGGGATTAATGATAAATGTAATGGGGTGTTTTTAGCCGGACGCGATAGCTGTAGTGTAGAGATTTTAAGCTCTCTTTTTAGCTTTTTACAAAATTTAGAGCCAGAGGTTTTAGAGCAAGTTAAAATTGCCTGTAAATACCATAGCTACATTGAAAAACAAAGCGCCTCTATTGCAAGAATGGAGCAGATGTTACAAAATAAAATCCCCTCAGATTTTGTCTTCCATAAAATCCCCGGTCTTGGCCTAGAGGCCATAGAAAAGTTAGAGAGATTTCGCCCTAAAAGTCTCTTTGAGGCCTCACAGATTAGCGGAATCACCCCTTCTAACTTAGAAGTGTTGCAACTCTACCTCCACCTACACACTAAAACCACTCTTAAAGAGCTCCCATGAATGCTATTACTCTTGCCCAAAAACTTTTAACCTACCCAACTATCACACCCAAAGAAGAGGGGGTTTTTGCCTACCTAGCCTCTCTTTTGCCAGATTTTAAAGTCTTGCACGCTAATAAAGAACCGGTTAAAAATATATTTCTTTATAGAGATTTTGGCGGGGAAAACCCCTTGCATTTTTGCTTTGCCGGGCATGTAGATGTTGTGCCTCCGGGGGAGGGCTGGAGTGTAGATCCTTTTGCTGGGGTACTTGTGGATAATTTTTTATATGGGCGCGGAGCGCAGGATATGAAGGGAGGCATTGCGGCCTTTTTTTGTGCTGTGATAGAGTTTTGTAAACATGTTCAAAAGCCAAAAATCCCTTTGATTCTCTCTATTCTTTTAACCAGTGATGAGGAGGGTAAAGCCAAGTTTGGTACAAAACACATGCTAGAGGTTTTGCAAAAAAAGCATTTATTGCCCCATTTTGCTTTAGTGGCCGAACCTACGAGTATGCAGACCCTAGGCGATAGTATTAAAGTTGGTAGAAGAGGGTCAATCAGCGGAAACATCATCGTACAAGGCGTGCCCGGGCATGTGGCCTATCCTAAAAAATGTTTAAATCCTATTGATCTTATTTCTGATAAATTGAATTTACTAGCCGGAGCGCTTTTAGACAAGGGTGATGCTTTTTTTGAGCCCTCCCGCTTGGTGCTTACCTCCATTGAAAGCCATGTGCCCGCAGAAAACATGACACCCAGAAGCCTAAAGATTGCCTTTAATGTCCGCCATTCGCCCGCCACCACGCGCGAAGATGTGGAAAATTTCTTAGATAGAGTACTCTCTAAAGTCCCCTGTGATATTCATTTAAGACAAAATTCTTTGCCCTTTGTCTCCTCTAAAGATAGCCTCATTCTCTCATATCTTAAACAAGCCATTACAGAAGTTTTAGAAATCACCCCTGCACTTAACACTAAGGGGGGCACTAGCGATGCGCGCTTTTTTAGGGCGCTGGGGGTGGAGGTTGTAGAGTTTGGTGTGTGTAACGATCGCATCCACTCTACTGATGAGAGGGTAGGGGTGGAGGAGTTAGAACAACTCCAAAGCGTCTTTTTTAGATTGCTTGATTTGTTTTTTAAAAAATCGCTAGAAAGATGACACGCCTTTAGGTGGGGTAATCCTGCGCGTCTTTATATGTTGGAGATCAAATTTAGGGATAGCCAACATTTCCTACAGGCAACCCCAGCATAAGCCAAGTGTTTTTAGCATTAATGTTTTTAGCATTTGAGCGTTTCACAAGGGTTTTTATAAATCAAAGCTTTAATTGCCCTAAAAACTTTAATTGCTTTTTCCAAAGCATTTCTTCTAAATTGATTTTCTGGAGTGTGCTAACTGCCCTTAAAGACTGGCTAGCAGAGTCTGCAAATTACGCACAGATTGCAAAGCAAGCTTCCTAAAAATCTGCTGGAGTGCACACCTAGCGAGCTTTACACACAATACTCTACGGGTAAATACACCCCTTATTAGGGCTTTGCCTCGAGATGTTGTAGAAAGGTAAAAGCGCTAAAGGGGTAGATAGACAAGTGCTACAGCACACTTATAAAAAAAATACTACAACTAGAAAAATCCACTCACGCTGCCCATGAAACATAACTTACGAGCCCTTTTGAAATATTCCTCAGCCTTTTGTAAATCTTTTTCTACACCCTCTCCATTCCTATACATGACCCCCAAGTTGAAAAAAGCCCCAGCATGCCCCCCGTCTGCTACTTTTTGAAGAACCCTATGGCTTTTTGGTAATCCTTATCCTCATAAGCTTTTAATGCTACATCCAAAATCCTCTGACATTTTCTGTTCTCCTTTGAAATAAGACTGCTCTCTTAAATTCTACTTTTTTACTTGCTACAGCTAGCGCTTAGGCGCAAAGACTCTAAAAGCTTCCCGCCCTCATTTCCAAACTCTACGCTTTTTTAAGAAACTTCATAGCCTTTTTGGGTTTGGCTTTCATGCCAATGCCCCTAGCTCTAGTTATAAAAAACATAACCACGCTAAGAGCTTTTAAAGTAGCGCAATTTCAAGAGTTTTCTACACTTTTTGGGTAACAGAAACGATACCCCCTACGGCGCACGGTTTCTACGGTGGAAATACCTAGTGGTTTGTCCATTTTTTGGCGAATCTGATTAATGGCCACCTCAATCACATTAGGCGTTACTAATTCTGGCTCTTCCCAAATAGCGTCTAAAAGTTGCTCTTTAGACACGATTTGATCGCGGTGGCGTGCTAGATGAGTAAGCACTTCAAAGGGTTTACCTTTAACTTCAATTTCCTTACCCTTATATACGATCTTTTCCTCATCTGGATTAATCACAAGATCTTCAATTTCAATAATGCTAGAACCCCAAAAGCGTAGTCTCGCCTCAATCCTAGCCACAAGCACCCCCAAATCAAAAGGCTTAGCGATAAAATCATCTACCCCCTCCTTAAAGGCTTTGATTTCTTGCTCACTGGAGGCATTATTGGCTAGCATGATGCTTACAATAGAGGCGTGTTTAGCCTTTGCATAAGGTACTAAACTTAAGCCATTACCATCGCTAAGCTCTAAACTAATCAGTACAAGATCGTAATTGCGGATGCTGATGTAATACTCGCCATCCTCTAAATTCTCTGCTACATCTACCTGAAAACTCTTTTCGCTGAGGTAGGCGCTAATTTCTTTGCTTAAATCAGCGTTGTTTTCCACCAACAAGATACGCATTCAAATCCTTTAACTTAAACTTAAATTATTATAACAAAAGTTTAAGAGAAAATTCCAGATATTTTAGATATTTTAACTAGCCGGCATTTAGTCGGCACGGGCGGGGTAACTCCCCCTCCTTATCCCCGTCCGTTGTTACATCTTTCTTTTAGCTTCAATCCCAAGTAATTTTAAACCAATTGTTAGACTCAAGCTTACCATTTGGCAAAGTTTTAAATAGGGCAATTCTTGCGGGGTGTCTAAAATTCTATAGGCATTATAAAAACTGTGAAAATCGGCAGCTAAACCTTTAAGATAATCGCATATCTTTTGCAACTCCCTATCTTGAAAGGCGGTTTGTAAAATTTTAGGCAAATTAAGAGCGTTAAAAAGAAGAGCGCCCCCAGACTCGGGGAGATTTTCTAAAGAACTTGAGAGAATAGCCTGCAAGCTAGCATTAGGCTTTTGGAAGAATTTTTCTAACATGGTGTGGATACGGGCGTTGGCGTAGTGGATATAAAAAATGGGATTAGAACTGTCTTGTTTTTGCAAACTAGCAATGTCAAATTCTAAATGCGTATCTAGCTTTTTACTCAGAAACACAAAACGCAAAGCATCTTTGCCCATGTCCTCTAGTACATCGCTAAGCAGCACTGAATTACCCGCCCGCTTACTCATTTTATAAGGCTTGC
Organism: Helicobacter suis HS1; assembly: GCF_026000295.1. Taxonomy (NCBI): domain Bacteria; kingdom Pseudomonadati; phylum Campylobacterota; class Epsilonproteobacteria; order Campylobacterales; family Helicobacteraceae; genus Helicobacter; species Helicobacter suis. The sequence continues at coordinate 1,583,071 of NZ_AP026769.1, forward strand.
CATTTTGCAATAAAGCCACCATTTGCACCAAAAGCACCTCTAACTTTTGTGCCTCATAGCCTAGAAACTGCAAAGCTGCCTTGATACGGGCTACATAGCCGTGGTGATCAGCCCCAAAAATATTAATGTAATGATCAAAGCCCTGTTTGAATTTATAATCATGGTAGGTGATGTCCCCAGCGATATAGGTAAAGTCCCCATCATTTTTACGAATCACGCGATCTTTTTCATCTCCAAACATGCTAGATTTAAGCCACCTCTTGCCCTCAAATTCATACACGCCTCCGGCCTGCTCTAAACGCTTAAAAACCTCCTCTTGATGCGCAAACATCGCCCTTTCACTCGCATAATTTTCTATAACAATTCCCAAATCTGCTAAACTCTGCTCTATTTGAGCTAATACCACTTCTTTAGCAAAGTCTCCTAATGTGGCGTAAAGATTGGGATCATTGTTATTTAAATCCGGGAAATGCTCCAATGCCTTTTGAGCTAGTTCATTGATATACGCGCCTCTATAATACTCTGTTGGGTATTCTACTTTGAGATGTTGCATCTCACAAATAGCTAGCCAAAGTGAAAGGCCGAGTAATTTAATCTGTGCGCCTAGATCGTTGACATAATATTCGGTGTGTACTCTGTAGCCTAAAAAGCGGGCTAAATTGCCAAAGCTATCTCCAAAAATTGCCCCTCTGGCATGCCCGATATGCAAAGGTCCTGTAGGATTTGCGCTGACAAATTCTAAATAAAGGCTCTCGTTTTTATCCGCTTCTTTGCCAAAATCTACCCCCAGTTTTAAGGCCTGATTGCAAAAGCGATCTAAAAAACTTTCTTTGAGGGTAAAATTAATATAGCCATTGAGTGCTTCTATTTTTGCAAAAACAGCCTGACACTCTTCATCTTCTAAAAGACGATCCACCAACTCTAGCGCGATAATCTTAGGTGGCTTTTTATACACCTTTGCTAAAGGAAAAGCAACCACACTAGCATAATGCCCTAAACTTCTATCTTTAGGGTGCTCTAAGATCACCTCTGTTTGTAAAACCCGTTCTAGTAGGGTTTTGATCGTGTAATGCATTTAGCTAACTTTGGTAGGGTCTTTAGTTTGTGTGCTACTCTGTGGGCTATTTGGGGTTTGTGGATTAGGGCTAGTGGTGTGTAAAGTTTGCACCTCCTCCTTACCCTCTTTTTTCTCCTCCTCATCATCTTTCACAGCCTTTTTAAAGTTCTTAATCCCGCTACCAAGCCCCTTAGCCAACTCAGGGATTCTTTTAGCCCCAAATAAAAGCAAGATCACCACTAAAACAATCAGCCAATGCCAAACACTTGTAAAACCACCCATGTTTATCCTTTTATAGGGATTTTTTCCATATTAGCATAGCCTAACTTAGTCTTTCCAAGCACGGCAAAGTTGCTCCTTAGGAAACATCTGTTGTTTATAGCGCAAGGTGTGAGCTACTTCTAGCACCATTTTTTTAGAAAGCTCTAAATCCTCGTTGATGAGCACATAATCAAACTGATCTATCTCTTGGAGTTCTTTAAAAGCCGTGATGAGGCGCTTTGTGATCACCTCGTTACTATCTGTTTGTCGTTGCTCTAAACGGGTGCGTAAAACCTGTGCATTTTTAGTCGTGATAAAAATAGAAGTCGCTTGAGGATAAATATTTTTAACGCTACGATGCCCCTGTACATCAATATCAAGTAGTACAAGTTTATTCACTTTCAAAGCCTGCTCAATGGGTATAAGAGAAGTGCCATAATAATAGCCGTGTACTTTAGCCCATTCTAAAAACTGATGTTTGTCAATCCCTTCTAAAAAAGCCTCTTGGCTTACAAAATAATAATGCTTCCCCTCAATCTCTCCTTCTCGTTTGGGACGCGTTGTGGTTGAGATAGAAAAATAAATATCCTCACATTGCTCTAATAAATGCCTCACAAGGGTACTCTTACCCGATCCACTTGGACCAGCTAAGATGAGCATGCGATAGGCAGTCATGTTTTATCAGCTAATTGGACCTGAACATGGAGGGTTTTATTCTCTAAAATCTTAGGATCAATGGGCAAATCTTTAAGCAAGGTTTGTAAATCAAAACTTAAGCTCAAAGGGGGCAAACTTGGTTGTTCTTTTTGAGGCATTTGCTCTTGAGGTATTTCCTCTTGTGGCGCTTGCTCTTGGGGTGTGGCTTCTGCTTTCTTATCCTCCTTATCTGCCTCCTCCTCTTTTACTTCCTCTGCTGTCTCTGTACTCTTTGGCTGTTCTTTTGGCTGTGCCTCTTGCTTGGCCTCTTCACTGGGTATTTCAGATTCATCCATCACACTAGCCATAACCGGCTCAGGAATGTCTTCAATTTTTTCAAACTCTTGGGATTCTTTTTCAGGCGGGGTTGTTAAAGATTCTTTAGATTCTGTAGATTCTTGTACGGGTGTTAAACTTTCTGGCTCTGAGGCTTGGGGTTGTGTCTCTTTTTCTAAGGGGATTTCTGAAATTTCTGGTTGCTCTTTAAGTTCTTGAGATTCTTGAATTGGCTCTTGAGGTTCTTTTTCTACATGTTCAACTTCTGCACTTTCCTCGACCTCTTGATTAGCCTCTTTGTCTTGAGAAGATGGGGGGGTTTCTTTTGCCTCTACTTCCTCCTTTTTAGACTCTTCTATTTGGGGTTCTTCAGATTCTGTATCTTGAGTTGAACTAGAATCTGCATGGGGGGTTTCTTGTGGCATCTCTTGTGCTTCTTGTGCTAAAGAAGGTTCTATATCTGTGAGGGGTTGTATATCCTCCATAGCCGTGTGCATCGCGCTATCCATTCCATGCATGCTATCCATGAGCTCTTGAGCCTCAGGAGAATTTTCTTGCATTAAATCCTCAAGCATGTCCATATGTACACTATCTGCATGGGTGTGGGATTCAAGGGGAATATCATCTGGAAGAGCAGAGTCTGGCGTGGGTTCTTTAGAGCTATCTGTCTCTTTTTTAGGGGTGTGTGTTTCTACTGGCAATAAATCCTCTAAATTTAACCCTTCTGTGTTATCGTGATGGGTTGGGGTTTCTTGGGTTGGGGTTTCTGGTGGCAAGGGGGTTTGACTTGTTTCTTCTGCCTTTTGCTCTTTTTGCTCGTGTTCTTGTGGTTTAGCCTGTGAGGGTTCTTGTGATGTTATAGGTTCTTGTGATTCTGTAGGCGTTTCTGGGATTGCCTCTTCTTTATGTTCTTCTTTATGTTCGCCCCCCTCTGCTTTCTGCTCTACTTTTTGCTCAGGAGTGCTTGAAGAGACCTCATGTTCTCCGGGGACATCTAACAATCCTTTTAGTTGATCTAAACTGGAATCAATATCCTCTAAAAATTTTGTATCTGCAGGTTGTGTTTGTTCTACTTGGGGACTTGAGGCTTGCTTAGGGGCTTGATCACTAGGAGAGGTGTCCATAACTCTTTGCAAAATATAAAGTACATCTGTGGGTAAAAAAGGTTTTTGGATGCAATGCGTAAACCCCTCACACTCCTCCACACCCTTTCTATGCAAGAACGTTTTAAAGTGTACTTTTTCTAAGTAGGGTTTGATCTGTGCATATTCCTCGCCACCTATAGCTGTATCGTCTGCAAAAAAGAAATACGCCTGATCTTCTTGTAGCAATGAAATAGCATCCCCTACACGATCTACGGCCACTAGCTCTAGGTTTAACTTTTTAGCGATGTTTTCAAAAAGCTTACCCACCATCTTATTTTGATTGACTAATAGAATTTTCAAGGACTCTCCTTAAGCTAGGCTAGCTAAGCTGTGGATTATAATACAACTTCGCCTTTTTTTACTTTAACCATAAGGACATTCATGCGCTCTATTAAAGCCTCTTTATTTTCAAGTCTACTAGCTTTTAGTCTTAATTTGCAGGCTGATTCTACCCTATACATGCTCCCTTATGAACAAAATGAGGCGCTTAAAAGTTTAATTAGTGGGATTAATGCGGCTAAGAGTAATATAAACATCGCCATTTATAGTTTTACCCATAGAGACATTAGCAAGGCGTTAAAAGATGCTGCTAGCCGTGGCGTTCGTATTAATATCATCTTTGATCGCAGTTCTAATATCCATAGCGAATATTCTGCAATGGGCTATCTTTCTAAATATCGTGGGATTAATACTTGTATGCTTAGTGGTAGAGAAGCGCGTAAGATTGGGCGTGGTAGGCATGAGTATGAAGGTATCATGCACCAAAAACTAGCTCTTATTGATAATAACACCATCTTTTTAGGTTCGGCTAATTGGAGTAAAAACGCTTTTGAGAATAATTACGAACTCCTAATGAGGGATAACAACCCAGCCATTATCCAAAAAGCCCAGAGTTATTTCAAAAAGATGTGGGCGGGGTGCCAACACCCTTAAAAATGATAGCTATACCCTATATAAAAGGCAAAGGTACGGCGGAAAGTGATGCTGTAATGGCTATCGCTGTAGTAAGTGTGGTTAATTGTAGGGATTTTAAACCCAAGATCGATGCCATGCGCACCTACCACTAAGGCGCGAATCCCTACATCAAATAGAAACTGGAAAGCGCTCACACTAGGCTTAGCACCTGCGGGCAAGCCCATCGCGTTTTGCCCATTTACACCCATTAGCCAAGAATTCCCAGCAATGGCCACACCGACATAAAAACCCAAATCTAAAGAAATATCATCGCGATAAAATGCCCCCTGAAAGAAGTTATAAAAAAAATCCGCTGCTGCTCCATAGGCAAGCATATTATTGCTCCCATAATAAGCCCCTCCTCCATAGGGGCTAGATTTATAGCGCGCTCCATACCCATTCCAGTCTAAAAAGGCATAATAGCGCATTCCAAACATCTGATCATCACGGAAGTAGCCTGTATACCCGATATTAAACCCTAGCCCATTAGCCCCAACATTCATGTCATTACGCCCCGGCTGAAAAACACTTGTAGCTGTGGCATTGGTTGTTAAAATAGCTACGGTACCTGTCTGGTAATTTGCACCGATAAATAAACCATCTTTCCAAGAAGTGTGTCTTCTAAATTGATCGCTAGGCTGTGCATATAAAGACCCCGCCCCTAAGATCATTGTAAAAAACCACCCTAATTCCTTGCTTCGCATATTTCTCCCTAAATCTTAAATGCGTCCAAACAAAGCGCCATTATAGTATAATTGGGCACAAAATGTGCCAAATTTTTTTTAGAAAGGATGGTTGTGCTTATCAAATTCATTTCCCCAAAAAGCTTGCTAATCCATGCACTTTTTCTTTCTATAGCTCTAAGTGTAGAACCCGGGATTAAATTTGATCCACCCGACTATGTAGAGGACATGCCCTCTAAAGAATTTATCCCCCAAATTGCCAAACCCGGTAGTTTATTTGGGCAAGGAGAACGCCCCTTATTTGCCGATAGACGGGCTATGAAACCTAATGATTTGGTTACTGTGATGATTAATGAAAACGCCAGTGCCAACTATAGCGCCTCTAAAAATTACACCAACACCTCCAATGGCAACTCCACAGCCCCCAGACTTACCTACAATGGCACTAATCCTAATAAAAGAAACCAAGCCCAGTTTTTAGACGATCAAAGCAATTATAACCTCACCCAATCAACCACTAACAACACTTTTAAGGGTGGGGGTTCGCAAAAGAAAAGTGAGGATATGAAACTTACTATCACCGCTAGAATTGTCAAAGTCTTAGAAAATGGTAATTATTTCATTTATGGTAGCCGCGAAATTTTGGTGGACGGAGAGAAACAAATCATTAAAATTAGCGGTGTTGTACGCCCCTTTGATATTAGCCGTAATAACACGATTGAATCTAAATACATCGCCGATGCCAAAATCGCCTACACCCATATCGGAAGTTTAAGCGCAAGTAATAAAAAAAAGCTAGCTAGCGATGTGTTAGATTCAAGCTTTCCCTTTTAATGCAACAGATCATTGCCTTAATTTTAGCTAGAGGAGGGAGTAAGCGCATTCCTTTAAAAAATATCACCCCCTTTTTAGGTAAACCTTTAATCTTGCATGTGATCCAAGCGGTGTTAGAATCTAAGCTCTTTGCGCAGGTTGTGGTGTCTACTGATTGTGAAAAAATTGCGCAAATTGCCAAAACACATGGCGCATCTGTACCATTTTTGCGCCCTAAAAATCTAGCGGGGGATTTCACACCCACTTTAGAAGTAATTGCCCATGCCATTAAAACCCTATCTATCCATGAAAGAACTATGCTTTGTGTACTCTATGGCACCAGTGTTTTTCTGCGGGCTAATTACATTAAAAAAGCCCTCAAAGCCCTAGAAAACAACCCCCATAAAAAGTACGCCTTTGCTTGTAGTGCTTATAGTGCCTCTCCTTACCGCTCTTTTAGTATCCAAGAAAACAACCCCACCCCGCTTTTTGTAGAAAACATGCCAAAACGCTCCCAAGATTTACCCCCCCTTTATCACGATGTAGGCTTATTCTATTTAGGGCAGGCTTTGCATTTTGCACGATTAGAGCCTCTTTTAGCCCCTCACTCTATCCCGCTTATTTTGCCTCATCTTTATGTGCAAGATATTAATACGCCTGAAGACCTAGAATTAGCCACTCTCAAATACACCTTTTTAAAGACCCATGCAAATTAGTATTTTTTGTGATGCCACGCCTCAAAGTGGACTAGGGCATTTAAAACGTATGCAAAAACTCAAAGCCTTGTTAGAAACAATGGGGGCACAAACAACCCTATTTGCTTCACACTCTACTGATCTACCCCCAGATTGGCACAAGGCTAGTATCCATGCTAAGGTGGTTATTATAGATAGCTATTTAGCGCCCCTATCTTTTTACAAAACGATCTCTTCTAAGCTTGTGGTGTTTGAAGATATGCCACAAACATACCCCCCCCATGTTTTTGTGATCAACCCGGGGTATCAAGCCCATACCCGCTACACAACAACAGCACAACAAAACCCGCGTTATTTTCTAGGCATTGATTTTTTACCCATTGATCCGCTCTTTATCTCAAAGAATAAAGCGCTTAAACCCACCCTTTCTAAACTCTTTCTTTCCTTTGGAGGCAGTGATTTAGCTTTGCCCTTTTACCAAAAAGCCCTAAACTTACTCCAAAAGACACCCCTAGAAGTACACATAACCGCCCCTCTTAATATAATCCAAGCCCTACAAATTAACTATCTACAAAGCCCTAAATACTACTACCATGCCAATGCTTGCTTTAAAGACATTGCCTTTTTAATGCAAGAGAGTGATTTAGCTTTACTAGCTGGGGGGGGCATGCTTTATGAAGCTATTTTAAGTAAAACCCCCATTATTGCAATCCCTGTTGCACCTAACCAACAGCCCCAAGTACAAGCACTCAGCGCGCAAGGATCATGCCATGCTAGTAGTTTAGAAGGGTTATTAGAGTCTGTGCAAATTTTAAGTCCACTGCACAATAGAGAGCGCATGCAAAAAGATCAAGAAAAGCTAAAAATAGGGCATAAATTACACAAAACCATGCAAGAGATTTTAACATGTTAGATTCATCTACTTTTTGCCAAGAATTACTGCTTAAAAGTTTTGAAATCCCTTCCAATCCTTTTAAAAAATACCCGCCCTTACTTGCCTGTCATTTTATCCACACAAGCCAAGAGGAGCGTTTGCAAATTTTAGCCTTTAGAAACCACCCTAAAACAACGGCGTGGATGTATACAGAAGAAATCACCCTCGCCTCTCATTTGCACTTTATAGAACAACTCAAACAGAGCAATAACAGCGCTTATTATCTTTTTAAACAAGGGGATTTATTGCTTGGAGTGGGATCGCTAAGCCGAATCCACCCCACGCATCGCCATGCTTTTTTAGGGATTTATAAAAACCCAGATTTAGAACATGTGGGCGGGCAAATTTTAGATGCTTTAGAATTCATCGCCTTCTTTAAAATGCGCCTGCATTCTATCCATTTAGAAGTTTTAGCAACCAACGAACAAGCTATCACCTTTTATACCCACCATGCTTACCGCAAGGGAGGGCTTTTAAAAGATTTTATTTACCGCCAAAGAAGTTACCATGATGTGTGGCTATTTTCTAAACTCTCGCCCCTTTAAACTCTTTAAAAAAGGCTATGGGTGATTCCTTTAATCGTTGCAGAACTTAGTTCTAACCATGCCAACTCCCTAGAAATTGCCCAAAAATCTTTAATCACCCTTAAAAATATCGGTGCCGGTGCTGTTAAACTCCAAACTTATACCCCAGATTGCATGGCGCTTAAAACCCCTATGTGTATCCAAGGTACGCTTTGGAATCAACAAAACCTCTATGAACTTTACAAACAGGCAGCCATGCCCTTAGAGTGGCACGCCCCACTCTTTAAACTAGCCAAAAGTTTAGATTTACTTCTCTTTAGTTCTGTTTTTAGTTTAAAAGGTTTAGAGCTTTTAGAAAGTTTAGAGTGTCCTTTATATAAGATTGCTAGTTTTGAGATCACCGATTTAGAGCTAATTTTCCACACCGCTAGTACTCAAAAACCTATCATTATCTCTACAGGCATTGCCACACACGCAGAAATTTTAGACGCATTAGAAGCCTGCAATAAGGCAAATAACAGCGCTATCACCCTTTTAAAATGCACCAGCGCCTACCCTGCTCCACTAAAAGAGGCTAATTTGCTTTCTATGCCAAAACTACAAGAGAAATACGGGGTTAATTATGGTTTAAGTGATCATACACTAGGAAATCTTAGCGCTATTATTGCCACCACTCTAGGGGCATCTATGATTGAAAAACATTTTATGTTAGATAAGAGTTTAGACACTCCCGATCGCGCCTTTAGTATAGATACAGAAGAATTTAGCCAACTGATTCAAGCCGTGCACAATACAGCCCTAGCTCTAGGTAGTTCTAACCCCACTTTAAACCCGCATATTTTACAAGAGGGGCGTCAGTTTGCCCGCTCCCTTTTTGTGATCAAAGCGCTTAAAAAAGGCGCAATTTTCACTAAAGAAAACATTAAAGCCCTGCGCCCTAACACAGGCCTAGCCCCTAAATACCTCCCACAAATTCTAGGTAAGAAAGCTACTAAAGATTTAGATTACGGCCATCCGCTTACTTGGGGAGATGTACAAGATTATCTATCTGCCCCTTGAGCCAAACACTTAGCACATATCACAAAAAGTTTCATGTCATGGCTGACAAGTTTAGCCTTATGTTCTTGTGCCACTTGGATTTGGCGCTCTTCAATTTCTAAATCTACAAATTCAATAATTTCCCCACAATGCAAACAAATGATGTGATCGTGGTGTTTTTTGGCTGCAATTTCATAGCGCCGCCCTGAAACCAATAGCATTGCTGAGGTTATTAAAGATGATGTCAGTAACATATGATCTCTCTTACAAACCTCTTTAGTAACAGCTGATGCGGCTAACTATTCTATTGAAAATCTCAATAACTTAGCCTTTTGTTGTTTGGCTAAAACCGATCATGTGGTCTATAAAGGCAATTTTTGCTTGGAGTTTTTTAAACCATTTTTCCTAATAGAAATACTAGATAGCTCTAAAATAGACTCTAAAGTTTCTAACCGTTGCATATAATCAATGAAACATTTTTCTTATATGCCCAGTTATCGCAGTATGGAAGGATGCCATAAGGAAGTATACACGACAGTGCTAACGCCCTTGTTGAACAGTATGATAATGCTAAGAATTTGTAGTGTATAATGCGTGTTTAATATTGTTGCAAGGGGTTGACATGTTTTTTAACAAGGGTTTAAAGCAATCAGAGGATAAAGACGCTGAGATCAAGTCTTTACAAAAAAAGCTAGATTTTTATAGACAGCTTGTGGATTTGTGTAGCCATATGGGTTTTATTGGGGTTAAAGATCATAAGATCGTATTTAAAACAGGAGAAATTGTTAATATGGAGGGCATTGATAGCAAGGCTAGTGATCTCTCTAGCCCTAATGAGGATTTTAGCCTTAACAACCGTCTATATAAAACCAAGAGCCAAAATATTGATGGGATACTTTATCACTCTGTGATGCAAACCTCTGATCTTCTCATTGAATGTGGTAAAAACCAAATCTTTAATCTCTACCACACCAGCATGCGCGAAGGGCTTGAAGAGTTGCAAGCCACCGTGCAAGATATTTTTAAAGATACAGATGATTTATTCCGTGCAGCAGCTACAGGTGTGGAAAACGCTAAAATCACCATTGAAAAAATGGATAAGGCTAGTGAAAATATCTCCAATTTACATGAAAAAATGCAAAACGCCACCTCTTTAGCCGACTCGCTTAATCAGCGCAGTAGCGAAATTACCCAAGTTATTTCTCTGATTGATGATATTGCCGAACAAACCAACTTATTAGCCCTTAATGCTGCTATTGAAGCGGCTAGAGCGGGCGAGCATGGGCGCGGGTTTGCGGTGGTGGCTGATGAGGTGAGAAAACTTGCTGAAAAAACCCAAAAAGCCACAAAAGAAATTGCTGTGGTGGTTAAATCCATGCAACAAGAGGCTAACGATATTCAGACTAACACACATGAAACCAATAGCATTGCTGAGGTTATTAAAGATGATGTCAGTAACATGCGATCTCTCTTACAAACCTCTTTAGTAACAGCTGATGCGGCTAACTATTCTATTGAAAATCTCAATAACTTAGCCTTTTGTTGTTTGGCTAAAACCGATCATGTGGTCTATAAAGGCAATTTATACGGCGTGGTTTTTGATATTCCTAATCACTTTAAAATAGTAGATAGCCATAACTGCCGTTTGGGCAAATGGTATTATGAGGGCGATGGAAAGAAACATTTTTCTTATATGCCCAGTTATCGCAGTATGGAAGGATGCCATAAGGAAGTACACGACAGTGCTAACGCCCTTGTTGAACAGCTCAAAGATCGCAGTCAAGTTAGTTTTGAGACGATTGAAAAGGCTATCAGTGCTGTTGAGAGAAGCTCTAAAGAAGTGCATAATGCTATTGATAGAATAAGCCAAGAAAAAGGAGAGGAGTTACGCAAAAAAATCAGCAATATCCTAAACACCACCTCCCCTAATACTTAAAATTGTTTAATCACGCTTTAAAAGCCCTAAAACGGGCTAATCTGCACAGAGAACGATGCCTTTACCCCCCCACTTTAGCAGACTTTGCCTCCAATGATTATTTAGCTTTAGCATCGCGTAAAGATTTATTACAAGAAGCTTTTCATATCTTACAAAATCTACCCTCCCACGCCCCCAAAGCCTCCATGCTTGTTAATGGCTATTATCCCTTGCACCAAGAATTAGAAAATTATCTTTGTGATCTTTTGGGGTTTGAAAGTTGTGTGTTAGTGGGGAGTGCTTTTTTAGGCAACCTTGCCCTTATAGATGCTTTGGTGCGTAAAAATGATTGGCTTTTAATGGATGCACACTACCATGCTAGCGGGCAGTTTTTGGCTAAAAAATCCCCCAATACCCTTTTTTTTGAACACAATAACCCGCAAGATTTGAAGACAAAACTAAATACTTGCCATAATAAAGGCCAGCTTTTCATCGCCATAGAGGGGGTGTATTCTATGGATGGGGAGATCGCGCCTTTAGAAATCCTAGAAATTGCAGAAAGCTATGGAGCGTATTTGATTTTAGATGAGGCGCATAGCTTAGGCAGTATAGGGGAGCATTTATTAGGGCTTTTAGATCACTACCAGTATAAACCTACAGAAAAAATGATTTTATTAGGGGCTTTTTCTAAGGCTTATGGCAGTTATGGGGGATTTATAGCAGGGTCTATAGAGATGATTGACTTTTTATGTAACCGCGCTAAGAGTATTCTTTACACCACAAGCCCCTCTTTGCTTGATACCGCCTTGAGCTTTGTTAATCTCAAACACCTTTATAACAACACAAAACACTACCAAGAAATTTTAAAACAAATGCGCGCCTGTTTAGATCGCTTTAATTGGCACACACAGAGCAATATTTTTACCCTACCCTTTGTAAATTCTACCGCTTTGTTAGAAATGCAGGATCGCCTGATCAAACATGGATTTTTATGCGCGGCTATCCGTCCCCCAACCACAGCAAACCCTCTTTTACGCCTCTGTTTAAATATCCAGCCCCAAAGAACTTTAGAACTTTTAGAGGACTTATGTTATCTGTTAAAACATTCTCTTTAAAAATCCTGTCAGTTAGTCTATATTCTCACACAAGTTTGTGCTAGTTTGGGCAATCTCTTATGGGATTTGGCGTTTTGGAAAAATTGAACAAAAATGGGGGCAATCTAACAAAATAGATCACTTCTAACTTGCTCTTATTTAGCATTGCTTAAACTCTAAGGCCTGTAAAGCTGGCATGCTTAAGCCTGCAATCCCCTCTAAAGATCCATAAGTGTGGCTGATAAGCGATAAAATCTGATCGATTCGTTTTTCCTGTTTAGCCCAATGTTTTTGCATGGCTTGCTTTTCTTTTCTCAAATCCTCTTGCATCTGCATAAAATGTGTACTCGTGGCTACCCTATGCTTTGGGGATTGTCTTTTTGCATGTCTTAGGAGTGGGTTTATTAATTTTAGCAAATGAACCTCATTTTTATTCGTTGGCCATGACGGCTTATTTACTTGGCTCTAGGCATGCCTTTGATGCCGATCACATTGCCTGTATTGATAACACAATCCGCAAACTTTCCCAACAAAAACAAAATGCTATGGGGGTGGGTTTTTACTTTTCTATGGGTCATTCTAGTGTGGTGATTTTAAGTATTGTAATTAGTGCCTTTGCAATTGGCTGGTTTGAAGGGCATGTGCCCGCTTTTAAAGAAGTAGGGAGCATTATAGGAACTTTGGTTTCTGGCCTCTTTTTAATCATTGTGGGTTTACACCCTTCTGGCCTTTTTTAATCTCCTCAATGCGATCTAGGGGAAAATGAACGCGCATATGATCAAGAAGCCCTAGAAGCCCTGCTACAAGAACGCGGACTTATAAATCGTTTTTTTAAACCCTTATTTGTCTTTATCTCTAAAAGCTGGCATATCTACCCCATTGGCTTTTTATTTGGTCTGGGTTTTGATACAGCTAGTGAAATCGCCCTTTTAGCCCTTTCAGGGGCTGCACTTAAAACAAGCATTATGGGCATGCTCGCCTTGCCTATTTGCTTTGCTGCTGGCATGAGTTTATTAGACACTTGCGATGGAATTTTTATGGTTAAAGCCTATGACTGGGCATTTAAAACACCTCTGCGCAAGATTTATTACAATATCACTATCACGGCTTTAAGCGTACTAGTGGCCTTAGTAATTGGAGGTGTAGAACTCTTCCAAGTTTTAAGCCAAAAAATGCACTGGGAATTTCATGGAGTATTAGGGTATTTACAAAACCTAGATTTTGGGCATCTTGGTTATTATTTAGTGGGCATGTTTGTGCTAGTTTGGGCAATCTCTTATGGGATTTGGCGTTTTGGAAAAATTGAACAAAAATGGGGGCAATCTAACAAAATAGATCACTAAAAATAACCTTGAGTTTTCTATTGCTTAAACTCTAAGGCCTGTAAAGCTGGCATGCTTAAGCCTGCAATCCCCTCTAAAGATCCATAAGTGTGGCTGATAAGCGATAAAATCTGATCGATTCGTTTTTCCTGTTTAGCCCAATGTTTTTGCATGGCTTGCTTTTCTTTTCTCAAATCCTCTTGCATCTGCATAAAATTCTCCACAATACCTTGTATTTGCAGATTAAATTCTGTGCTTGTTAAGTAATGATAAAGCGAGTGTGCTTTATCTGCTTTGTCCTCTTGACTTTTTTGTACTAAGGCTATCCGTTCTACCATTGCACGCAAAAGCACACTTAAACCTTTAAATTCCTCAAAAGTACACACATAAACCCCCTCTAATAAACCCATTCTTTCCATCTCCTTAGGCAAGATAGCACTCACCAAGACCCCTACCTCTGCCCCCTCTGCTTGCATATCCTCCTTGAGTTTAACAATCCACTCTTTATTAAAGTTCTTTGTATTCTTACTCTCATAACAAATAGTCCCGCAAAAAAGCCCCTGCCTTGTATAAACCTTGTGTAAACAATCCGCACCCTTCTGGCCTTTTTTAATCTCCTCAATGCGATCTAGGGGAAAATGAACGCGCAAATACTCCTCAATAACCCTCTCCTGTGCCTCACCTTGGAGTTGTTGAGAAGTACTCTCAGCGCGCTTTTGTATTTCTAATGCACTCTGTTTAAGCTGGTTAATCTGCTCCTCTTTTTCTTGGAGTTTGATCTCATAATCAGCTTGGAGGCGCTCTTTTAGTTGCTGTAATTGCGTACTTAATTGTGCGGCACTTTGTGCCTCTATTGCAGCGCGCATCTCCTCTTTATCCCGTTTCAATTTTTCATTTTCAGTTTCTAGGGCGTACATCTTTTTTAATTGATTAGATTTTTCTGTATTTTCTTTTTGTAGAAGTTCTAAAGCCCCTTCCTGTTCGCGCTTAACTTCCATACGGATAGAATGATATAGTTCTTGTCGTTCTTTCTCTAAGGCTCTAGCCACGCCCTCTTGTACCTGTTGGTTAAGAGTCTTTTCTTTCTCTTCTAAATTTTTAAAAGCTTGTTTGTATTCCTGCCTTTTGGCTTGTACTTCTTGCTCAAAATGAGCCTTTTGCTCTGCTAAAAAGTCGCTTGCATCAATGGATTTATGACAATGAGGACAGATTAAGTTTTGCATGGTGTTTCTTTAATGTGTGGTACCAAAAGTCGGACTCGAACCGACACGGAGTTGCCTCCACCAGATTTTGAGTCTAGCGTGTCTACCAATTCCACCATTTTGGCTCTTTTAGGCCTTTTATCCCGCTTACGCCGCCTTAAACTTAAAAGGGTTGTGGTTTGAAAAAAACCTTTAAAACCTCCGGTTTTTTCCTGCGGTTTTTGATCTTCTGTTCAGCTAACCTTTTTAGGGTTTTAGGCTTGATAAAACCTGCAGTTTTTTAAGCGGTTTTCTGGTGCACTGGGCGAGAGTTGAACTCGCACGGGTTACCCCACCACCCCCTCAAGATGGCGTGTCTACCAGTTCCACCACCAGTGCAAGAGCCCCCTCCTCTCTTTCTAGGCCAAGAAGGGGTTACTATAAATAGCCACAATAGCAAACACTAAGGTATAAATCACCTGTGCTTCAATCATGGCCATAGCAATAAACATCGTAGTGAGTAATTTACCGCCCACACCCGGGTTACGCGCTGTACCCGTAATAGCTGCGGCAGCTGCATTGCCCATTCCTATTGCACCCCCGCAGGCTGCTACTCCTAAGCCCACTACCGCGCCTACAACGGAATAAGACTTAATCATATCCGTTCCGCTTATATCCGCTCCAAAGACCAGCCCCACCGCTCCTAAAAAGAAAAGCACAACAAACTTCATGGACTCAACAACCTCGCTCAATTGTTAAAATTTTCACAAGTCTTAATTATAGCACCATTAAGCTTAAGTTAAAATGACATGTACCTTGCCCTGCTCTATTTTAGAAACCTGACAGGTTAAAGAGGTATCTGGCTTTAAATTTTGCCAATCTAAATCTTTCAGATCACTTTTGTGTAGTAAGGCTTGGCCACCTCCACTTAAACGCACAAATACACCAAAATCCACCACCTTTTTAACCCATGCCTGTACCTGCTCCCCAGCCACATAAGAAGGGATTTCCAGAGATTCTAAAATAAAATCTTTAGCTTTTAATACCGCTTCTTGAATGCCATGGATACACACTTGTCCGCTTTGTTTATCCAAATCAATTTGCACGGCAAAGCGCTGTAAAATTTCTTTAATATTCTTCCCACCTGTGCCTATAAGGGCGCTGATTTTGGAGGGTGGGATATAAAAACTCTCTGAGATAGGCATGGCTTTTGTATTAATGGGCATGATCTGTGCTATCTCTTGCATGCGCTCTAAAATCACCGTGCGGGCTTGTTTAGCCTGCTTTAAAATTTCACCTAGCCACTCTAAGCAAATGCCAGATAACTTAGTATCCATTTGCATCGCTAAAACCCCTTGATGGGTACCGGCAATTTTAAAATCCATATCCCCTTGCATGTCCTCTAAAGCGCTAATATCACTTAAAATAGCATACTTATCCCCCTCTACCATAAGCCCCATTGCCACACCGGCTACTAAATCGCGTATATCAATCCCAGCTGCTTTTAAAGCCAAAGAACCCGCGCACACGCTAGCCATAGAACTAGAACCATTGGATTCTAAAATTTCAGAAACAAGGCGAATCACGGGGTGTTGTTCTGGTAACGTGCTCTCTAAAGCTTTTTGTGCCAAATGCCCATGCCCTAATTCGCGCCGGCTTAATGCACCCATAGGCATGGCCTCACCCACACAAAAGGGGGGGAAATTATAATGCAACATAAAACGCTCTTTAGAAGGTGTTTTTTCATAAGTGCCTAGCCCTTGTTTGGCATCATTTTCACTCCCTAAAGTACAAGCCACTAAGGCTTGAGTGTGCCCGCGCTCAAAAAGCACGCTAGAGTGGCAGGCGGGTAAAAGATTGGTTTCTATATAAATGGGGCGGATTTGTGTGAGAGTGCGGCCATCGGGTCGTTGTTGTTTTTCTATGATTTCTGATCGCAAATGGGCATACAAACATGTTTGTAAAGCCAATTTGAGTTCCTCTAAACTCACTTGTTGGCCTTCTAAGTTGAGTTCTTCGGCTATTTTTTGGATTAAATCCTGTACTTGGGCGTTGCGTTCGCTTCTAGCCATTAGACTTGAGGTTTCTAAAATAATGGCTTTAAAGCGCGAATTGAGTAAATCTATGAGGGCTGTATTTGGTTTAATGGGGTCTTTCATAGAGAGATTTTTTGGTTTTCTATGGGGGGTGAAGTGGTGGTAATAGTGCATGCAATATTCTTGTATTTGTGTGTGGGCATGCCTAATTAAATCTAATAGTTTGGATTCTTCTAAAGCATGTTGGCTTGAATCTTTTATCTGCATTTCTATCATCAAAATAGCCTCCGCATTCCCCACTACTAACAAATCCAAAGACTTAGCCGTATCTGTGCCATTTAAACGCATGGCATGGATTGTTGTATCTACGCCAATATTGGCTAAATAAAGCGCATTGCTAGCAGCATTGAGTGCACAAACTTGTAAATCGCTTTGGTAATCATAACTGAGTACTAAAAGAGTGATCTGGGTGGGGTAGGTGTATCCTTTAGGGAAGAGAGGGCGTAAACTGCGATCAATAAGGCGTGAGGTGAGGGTTTCAAAGTTATCCATTTTTCCCTCGCGTCTTAAAAAGTTGCTTGGAAAACGCCCAACCGCATAAGCCCTTTGGGCATATTGCACGCTTAGGGGTAAAAAGTCAGCTTCTGTGTGTTGTCTATCCACCACCACGCTAGCTAAAATCACCGTGCCTTTATAGCGATAAAGTAAAGCGCTATCTGCTGTCTTAGCTACATAATCAATTTTAAATTCTTGTCCGTTAATTTCAATGTTTTGCATAAGGATTAGCAAAGTCAAGTACCTGACTGATACGCCAGTACTCCAATTTCAGCCCATTGAGCCCATAAAGATATTGGGTGAGAGTGTTCCACACTGACAAAATATTCAGGGCGATACACACTAATCACTCCATCACAAAGTAAAGAGAGAGCATCGGCTACATTTTTGGGCACTGCGTAGGGGTGAATATAAATATTTTTTGTTGGGCTAGAGCGCTAAGGGTGTACATATTAGAGTTAAATAGCCCATTTGCAAAGGTGTAATAGGCCCCGCTTAGTATAGCTTGTAGCTGGATTGTGTGCAAAAGTTTATGGTATTCGCGCGCTAAATCGCTATTAAGGTAGAGAGCATAGCTACTGTTTAGCCTCGCCATAAACATAGTCTAAAGTGATTTCAAAAGAGTTAATCAGATTTTCATTCATAAGAATACCCATGTTTTCACTCACCAATGCAATCTCACATTCGCGGTTTAAGGGGGCATAAATAGGAGCTGTAAAGAGAAAATCTAAAGCCGTCCCTAGTTTTTTAGAGAGTGCATGGGCAAATTTTAACCCTTTCAGACTGGTAACAAGCACCACAGCGTTTTTGGTGTCTAAATGCCGAATGAGGATTTCATTCATGAGCTGGTTAAGCGCATCTTCAGGGCTAGCAAACATGAAAGTATCTACTAAATTACCCATATTATCTCCTCCTTAATGAGCGGTAGGTCAAACTAGTTTTAGTGATTGGAGAAAAATCTAAGGTAAACTTGACATAGTTATTTTCATAAACCCTTAAAGGATCGCTTGGGTTACTTGTTAATACAGGGCGGCGCTGGTTAACAAACTCTAAGCCAAATCCAAAACAGCGAATCTTTTTAAAAATCCCGATATTCCAATTAAGTACGACATTATTTTCAATATCATAACCCACAGATGTCATGAGAGAAAACCATCTAAAATCATTACTCAAGCCTGCTTTGATGTAGTTAGAGTTGTTAGTGGAAATTTTATCAAGGGCAGTTTCATTAAAATTCTTTTTCAAGTAGTAAGAAATGTTGGCGCTTAAAAATTTATGGGTGTAGTTTGCATTAATAGAGGCCTCAGTTAGGCTGTTATAAAACCAAGAGTAAAAAATTGTGCCATAAATATCCAAACCTCTTAAAGGGGAAAAGCCAATCTTACTTTCCATAGGACTCTGAGCAATAGAGGTAGGATTAGCAAAGTCAAGTACCTGACTGATACGCCAGTAGAGCAATTCCTGCCCATTGAGCCCATAAAGATATTGGGTGAGATTTAAATAAAGTTGGCTATTAGAGGGGTTTGGGCTAAAGAGTAAAGAGGGATTCCACACAGCATCATAAAGGTGGTTTTGGTAGTCATACTGCGTAAGGGTATCATTCGTGTAGCTATTTTGGGCTAGAGCGCTAAGGGTGTACATATTAGAGTTAAATAGCCCATTTGCAAAGGTGTAATAGGCCCCGCTTAGTACAGCTTGTAGCTGGATTGTGTGCAAAAGTTTATGGTATTCGCGCGCTAAATCGCTATTAAGGTAGAGAGCATAGCTACTAGAAAAGTAATTCCCAAATTCTCTGGATTGATTACCCACTTGGGGAATATAGCTGGTTTTTTGATTCAAAATGGCTAAGTTACTCAAATCAATCGTATTCCATAGCCCCACAGAGAGGTATTTTTTAAAGAGAGAAAATTGCAACCCTAAAGGTACATTGATCGTATTTTGTACATAGCCATAACCCACTGGGCGCACCACATTGTGGAATTGGTAGTCTAAAGAGTAAAGGAGGTGTTTCCAGCCTAAAGTGTTTAAATATTTGTGGTATTGCAAATTAGGCAGGGATTGGAAGGTCTCATTATTATTAATCTTATTAAGGTTTAAAAAATACCGGAGATAAAAGCCATAAAAGTGGTTATTAGTTTGGACATAGTAATTAACCCGCGACATGTGGGTCGCATCAGTGATGCGTTTATTGACCTTTTCAAAGCGCACATAGTCTAAGTCATTCATATAGAGAAAATCTATATAGGAGGCATTATCTAAAGACTTTTTGAGTCCAAAATATTTTTGCAAAGTCTGGCGGCTTGCATTGAGCATTTCAAGCCCGTAGATATTTTGGTTACGCAAATCGTATTTTCTAGTGTAGGCGTTGTAGTTTCTAAAATAGCGCATGTTAAATAAAAATTTATCTTGATGGGAATTAATCCAACGGGCTTGAAAATTTATTCCTAACCCGCGTTTAGAACGGATTTGAGGGACCAAAGTCATATCCCAAGAATTTTTAGGGGCGATGTAGATAGGTTGTAGATAGATAAAACCGGCTAAGTTTGAATCACTAAATTCAGGATAGAGTAGGCCGCTAGAGCGCTTATTACTGGTAGAAACAAAGGCATAGGGAAAATAAAATATGGGGATTTGCCCCAAATAAACTTTAGGATTCCAAAGAGAAAGGTGGGATTTATCCACATTATAATGGCCGGAAGAAGCGTTGACATGCCAAATGGGGTTTTCAATATCACAGCCTGAAGTTGTGAGGTTTTTAATCTTGTATCTATTTTGTTTGGCGTGGGCAATATCAGCGCTGATCCAAATCCCTGTAACGCTATCTTGTACATAAAAGGGAAAGATGAGTTCGTATTTTTTATCTAATTTAATCTTGATATGCTCACTTTGTACTAAAAGCCCCTCTCCACGATAAACCTTAACATGCCCATCTATTGTGGCTTCTTTCTTTTGGGTGTCATAGATTACGCGATCGGCTAGAATGTAGACATCATAATTAAGCAAAACAGCATGCCCAGTGGCCACTACAATATTGTTTTTAGAATCCACGCGATCGGCTAATAACTCAAAAATCTTATGGTTTTTCTTATTAAATTTTTGCACGGCTACTTGTTGCTTGCTAAAAAGTACACCTAGCAATAAAAGAATGATAAAAGTACCGCGCCACAACACTCATTTAGACACAATAACCAAAGTCTTGGCATGCCGGTCATGGAAAGTACGGCCAAATTTATCCTTAAAGCAATAAGCCAAAGGAAAAAATAGCAACGCCTCTTTATACAAACAACGCTTCATGCGCGCAAGAAATGGGGGTTTATCTAAACTGCTCACATCTAAGATACGCAAGTGGAAAACTAACTTACCAATACTGTTACCTAAAAAGCCCATCAATAAACTTTCATAAAGAATATGCAAACCAAAGAAAGCACACAGAAAGCGTAAAAAAATGGGGTGTAAAGGCAAATAGGGGTGCAAATCCCAACTTAGAAAGCTCACCCAAACTAAATCCACCCCATAAGCCCCCACACGCCACGAAAAAGGGGCAATTACAAGATGTTCTTTATAGAGTCGTTCTTCTAGTTTGGCTTCCATGCGCCTCTAAAGTGATCCAATATCTTCGCGAAACTGCATGCCTTCAAATTGTACCTTTTTAACTAAGTTGTAAGCGTGGTTTTTAGCCTCACTCAGCGATTTACCCCAACCCACGCACACACACACCCCCCCCAGAAACCAAAAATACCCCATTTTCTTGTACAATTTTGCCTAAATCCAAATGGGCATTTTTTTCATTCATGGGATCAATATAAACATTTTGCCCCCCAGAAATTTTATAAGGATAATCTTTAGAAGCCAGTACAACACCTAGTGTATGTTGGGGGTGTAATTCTAATTCTATTGTATCCAAACGATCCTCCAAAGTTGCCTCCAATAAATCTAACAGAGGCGTTTTTAACAAAGGTAAAAGCACACTACACTCAGGGTCTCCTAAACGGACATTAAACTCAAGCAAATAAGGTTCTAATTGCCCCTCTTGTTCAACTACCATAATCCCCGCATAAAGCACCCCTATAAAAGGCGTGCCCGCCTCTACCATTGCTTTTAATGCAGGCTCTATAATTTGGCTTGCAATCTTGTTTTTTAAAAC
This sequence comes from Helicobacter suis HS1, assembly GCF_026000295.1. Classification (NCBI taxonomy): domain Bacteria; kingdom Pseudomonadati; phylum Campylobacterota; class Epsilonproteobacteria; order Campylobacterales; family Helicobacteraceae; genus Helicobacter; species Helicobacter suis. Next base: position 1,604,394 of record NZ_AP026769.1, read on the forward strand.
CTCATCACATAAACTTGAAGGCGCGAAAGCCCCCATTCCGCCCGTATTTGGCCCCTCTGGGGTGAGTTTTTTATAATCATGGCAGGGGGGTAAAAGAAGATAGTTTTGGTGGTGCACCAGAGCAAAGATAGAGAGTTCAAAACCTTTTAAATATTGTTCTACTAGCACTTTTGAGTGTTTTTCTTGCAATAAAAGTTGCCCCAGTATTTGTTTGTATTCCTCTTCACTCTGGACCACCACCACGCCCTTACCTCCAGAAAGTCCATCAACTTTAACCACTAATGGAAAGCCTAGAGCGGCAACCTGTTCTTGTGCTAGAGTGTGATCGCGCACAATACAGTAAGGGGCTGTTGGGATATGATATTGTGTGGCTAGATTTTTGGTAAAACTTTTAGAACCCTCTAGGATACTAGCCTTTTTACTAGGGCCAAAAACAGCAAGACCGGATTCTTTAAGCATGTCAGCCAAACCCCCCACTAAAGGTTCTTCAGGTCCAATTACAACTAAATCAACACCCTTTTGCAGGGCAAAATCTACAATTTGGGTATATTCTTCTAAGGGGATATTCTCGCCAATGCTTTGTGTGCCACCATTGCCCGGGCAAAAATACAGCTCACTTATGCGCGTATCCTCTTTTAATTTGCGCCCCAAAGCATACTCGCGCGCTCCGCCCCCGATAATTAAAATTTTTTTCTTCATTTACGCCCTATTTTTGATCACCCAAACGACCGTTACTTGTGTGCGTAGTTCAAAGAAGCTATAAGAGGCCAAGAGGATCTCTTTAGGGGGCAAATACCAGATGCCCATCACACCAAAACCACTACTGACAGCCTCACAAAGATGGATAAAAGAACTTGCCATTTTAAGAAACACGCATCGCCCAGGCTTTGGCGCCATTATACTAAATTTTACTTAAGTGTGCTATCCAATAGCAGCTCTAGCTTTAGCTAAGCAAATTAAGGCGCTAGCTAAGGGTTTTATACTCTGATTTTGGGGGGGTATCTATTGTTGGAAAGTATCAATCTAGGTTGTGGATATTGCTAATTAAATTATAAAGAAACCAACTATCACCATTGATAAAGATCTGTGGTTTAGCTCTTACCCCATCTTTATGGACACTAATCCCGTCTGAATAGGGCGTGATAGAGATGAGTTTAGCAAAGGGAATTCTCAAACTCTTAGATTTTCCACAAAAATAAAGGTGCTTGGTGGTGATAGCTAATAAGCCAGTGTCTACATAAGACATCTGCTCTTCTTGGATTTTATGCCCCTTAAATGCCCCTACGCGGTAGTACACACCCTTAGCAATTCTTAGACTCACACCCTGAGATCCTCCCACATACGAACTCACAGTTTTCATCTCAAAATACTGAACCCCATTTTCTGCCCAAATCAATTTTTCATTTTTCATAAACACAAAGGGCAAAGAATCGCCTATAATGTTAATTCCTGTAGGCATCACACCCTCACAGACATGCCTTAAAATTGAGCCCTGTTTGAGCTTGGCATAGTAGCCATTGGAGTCTAAATCCTCTTGAGAGAGATTAAAAAAAGCGATCAATTTTAAAACGCCCTCTTCCTCTTACTCAGTTAAAAGCCCATCCTCAAGGGCTGTTTGGATAGCAGCCTCAACCCCCTTAATAAGCAAATTTCTTTGCAAAGATTGATCAATAAAACTTCCTTGGGCAATTTGTTGGATGCGTCCTTGTAGATTTTTTAAATCCTCTGGACTGGTAGCTTGTTTGGTGTAATGATCACTGATTATATCTTGAATAGCTTTTTGACCCTCTAGGTGCTCTCTTTGGCACTCCTTGTGTTTACGCCTTAAAAACCCCGCCTTTTGCCCACAAAAAATACAAATACCCACGACCAAAAACTTTCTTACTTTAATTTATAAGCCGCCACTGGCTCTCTAAAGGCCCCAATCATACCATGCCCTAAGTTAAAAATAAACTCTAATTTTATCCTAACTTTAAGATATGCTTTTACACCCTCTAGCAGTGATTAGCCTGTAAGCACTAAATCCGCCAAAAGTACAGCTAATTAAAAAGAAATAGCGCTATCTCCTATAAATCCAGCTAAATCAAGCAAAAGCGCCCATTTTGCCAAAAAGCTCCGCCACAAAAGGAAGTATTAAGAGGAGTAAGACAAAGATCACACCAAAGAAAACACCACAGAGTAATTATCCATGTTCACCTCCTCCCCATAATTGAGATTTCTTAAGATTCTTTCTTTCTCGCGGTTAGCCAAATCCATAATGTATTGAAACTTCTTATCACTCTCTCCCTTGAAGTCAAAAAGCCATGTAGTGAAGTCTTGTTTCTTTTTGCTTAGATTTGTAAAAGCCTCTTGAATGGCGGTATTTATATCTTTGCCAATGCTATTGGCATAATCTTGCCAAATATTTCTTACATCATTAACTAGGGTAGTGAATCACCCACCCGCTAAAGACGGGTGGGCTTCTTGCTTCAACGATCCATAACTAGCAGTATCCAGTATGTAGCCATACTTGGTTACAGCCCCGTTAGCGGAATCTCCACAAGCGTAACTTCGGGTAATCCCTACCCTAGTTTTATCTACCTTGATAGCGTGTCGCTCATCTAGCATTCCCAAAGCATAGTTTCTGATATTGATGCTAGCGTTTAGGTCTCTGTGGTGGTATGTTTGACAACAAGGGTAGATAAAATTTCTAATAGGCAGTGGCTTTTTACCTGTGTTGCTCCCACAGGTCGAGCAGATTTGAGAGCTAGGGAAGTATTGGTCAATTTTGATAAGGGTTTTACCCTTCCAACCAGCCTTATATTCTAATAGACTAATGAGCCTAGACCAGCTGGCATTGGCAATGCTCTTAGCGAGTTTGTGGTTTTTGACCAAATTCCTAACTTTCAAGGTTTCTACTGCTATCAAATCGTATTGATTGGTTATCTCATTACTGATTTTATGTAGGTAGTCCTCTCTGCTATTCCTGATAGAAGCGTGGATTTGTGCCACTTTCTTAGCTTGTTTTTTTCTATTATTAGAACCTTTTAGTTTCTTAGACAATCTCCTTTGCGCTTTAGTGAGTTTGGTTTGTAGATTCTGGAAAAACTTTTTATATGGGTAGAACACGCCATTGCTGGCGATGACTAAAGACTCTAAACCCATATCTAAACCCACAGCTTTTCTGATAGTTGTGGGTTTAGGTTCAGGCTCATTATCCTCATAGCTTATAGAGAGATAGTATTTATCCAATCTAAAGTCAAAAATCAAATTTTGCAAATGGTTTTGTTTAATGACAACTAGAGAGCTAAGAACTTATCAAAGCTCCTAGCAATAGCCTAAGCCATTTGAAAAAATGGCCAAATTTGAGCCTATCAAATCCCCAAGGGGGGTAGGAAAAATGATGACACGAGCTAAGCAACTTGATAGTTTCGTGTGTGAAGTGGGTTTGTAAGGCGCATGCTAAAGGCTTTGTGCTATAGTCGTTAAAGTAGGATACTCTTGGAGGAGAAATTGGTAGACTGCCTAGCTACCAAGCCTTAAAGTACTCTGCGATGAGATTTTTGGAAGAGAGAATTTTGTAGGAAACATTGTTTGGCTTAAGGGGAACGCACAAAACGATGTATCAGCATTGCAAAAAAACCACGAATATATTTTATCTTACGCCAAAGATATTAAAACAAAATCTCTTAGCAAAATCACAAGAGAGGAAAAGGTAAAGGTTTTCAAAGACGAAAAAACGGGGCGGTTTTTGTTTGCAAAAACAATTAATCTACAAAAATTAGGATTGAACTATATAGACGAAAAATTTTTAGATAGTGATTCATTCACGGCAAATTTTATTGAAAAAATAGGAGGGAACAATTTCAAATTTACGATAAAAGTTTAGTAAAAGTCCAAGTTTGGAAGTTGAAAGCGGTTGTGGGGACTTGTAAATAGAAAAGACCAACACGGTGTATGAGACAAAAGCTTGCACCAGAATTAAGGTATCTTTTATGGTGTCTGTGTAAGAATACCTGTGAAGTTAAATCGGGGCGCTCCCCCGGCTCTCTTTGAGGGTTTCTTTATTTTTCAGTTTTCAGTTTTTTCGGTTTTTCTTGTTTCATACTTTTTTTGATTAGCCGTTTTGGGAAACAGCCTGTTGAAAGTGCCTTAAATGCAATAAAAACTCTAAAAAATATTCAATCTTTTCATATGCAAGGCTTACAATCCGTCCAGGATGATTTATGCCACTACTTGGCGCGCAAGCAGAAAGTCTAGGATAGGCAATGCTTTCTTTGATCCTTGCTTTGCTAAATTCTCCCAGTGAAAACAAGCGTTTCTAAGGCTAGAGAACAGATCTAAAACAATATTGACCTCATGGTAGTTAGGCAGTTTTGAATCTACTTTTTTGTTAAGATGGCAGAAGTCTCTAAAGTTTAGTCTGTGTTTTCTAAAGTCAAAAATCAAATTTTGCAAATGGTTTTGTTTAATGACAACAATGAGCGATCCTAGTGTCAAATTAGACAATAGGTGTGAGTTATAAGCTCTTGGATCAGCGATTTGTATATAATCTACATACTCCTTAGTGGCCTTATCTTTATGGCGTATTTTTGGACCCATTCTGTGGTAGTGGGATGTCTGCAATCGAAGCATTAAGAGCTAATAGAAAGGCCATTTGTTTCGATCTAAATCCATTGAGTTCATTTTTTATTGAGGTTTATACTTCAGATTTTGATCATGATAGTTTTAAGAAAGTAGCGTTAGAAATTGTTGCTGGTGTGAGAGACGATGAATATTATAAAAAATTGTGGGAGTATGATGGCATTATCCACAATGTCAAATACGATAAAAACGAGATTTACGAAGTGTGTCTGAGCGAATACAAAAAACATAAATTTAAAAATAGTACGCGGAGAGCGCGGACACAGCAAGATTTAGAAGCGCTATTGTTTGCAAAAACAATTAATCTACAAAAATTAGGATTGAACTATATAGACGAAAAATTTTTAGATAGTGATTCATTCACGGCAAATTTTATTGAAAAAATAGGAGGGAACAATTTCAAATTTATTTGGACGGAGAGAAATCTTTATGCCCTATCGTTGCTATTTAGTAAAATTCTAGAAGTTAAAGATGAGAACATCAAGAAGTTTTTAGTATTTGGTTTTTTGATGACAACACATCTATGTTGTAAAATGAACATACCAAGAAGAGAACAGGCATGTAGAAACTTCTCCACAAGCTGGGGCAGGAGTGCCTATGTGTGTTCTAGTAGGCAGATGGAGCAAAATCCACTCATTGTTTTTTATCATAGTTGTTTTGGGAAACAGTCTGTTGAAAGTGCCTTAAAATGTGCAAATACCTACATAGATAAAAGCAAAATCAAGCTCAAAAGGGTTACTTATGCAGATAAAAGGAAGTTAGACAATGCCTTTAGCTTGAAATATGGGAGTGTTAATGTTTTGACTCTAGCAGACTATGTTGGTGAGAATTCGGTGGATTTTATATTGACAGATCCACCTTATGGCGGACTTGTGCAGTATTTTGATCTGTCTTATCTGTGGTTAGTTTGGCTGAAGAAATACGATGTTAAATTTGGAGAGATCGATTTTAATGGCGAGATCACAATCAATAAAAAGTTTGACTTGAAAAATTATGGCATAAGATTTACAAATGCTCTAAAACAACTACACAGAGTACTTAAAGATGGGGGAAAAATGGTTATCACATTCCACAATAAAAATATCCAGATATGGAATTGTTTCATCAGAAGCTTGCAAGATGCGGGTTTTATCATAGAGAAGGTGATCCACCAGAAAAATAGGCGTAGTGGAGAGTCTGTTGTGGCAAATCCATACGGGACTTCTGGTACAGATTTTTACATCAGATGCATCAAAAGAATTGCATCTCTAGATAAAAGCAAATCTTTAGATAATCTTAACGAAATGATAGTAAAGATAGGCATAAGAGCAATTTCTGCTAGAAACGAACCCACTCCTTTTGTCATTTTATTTGACGCCATACTAGCTGAAATTACAAGTAGTGGCTATATCTTTAGCCATGATTGCGATGGCGATATTAAAAAAGCTCTGTCTGCTGAAATTGGAAAGACTTTTATCATTACAGATCGTGGCAAAGCTACCAAAGCAGATAGACTATGGTGGTTAAAAGAGCCCCATAAGCATATTTCCCTTTACCATGTTCCATTGAGCGATCGAGTAGATAAGGTGATACTGTATGAGCTTAAAACAAAAGCGTTGATCACACTAGATGATGCACTTGCAGCGATCTACAAAAACTTCCCTAATGGTCTGACACTCACAGAGAGCAGTATCCAAGCAAGTTTAAAAAAATTCGCCCTTAAATCAAGTGGTGGCTATGTTTATAACAAAAATGCAGAAGGTGTCTTGCAAGCTACCAAACACACAGAATACATTTACTATATTGGCAACATAGGCAAAAAACTTGGTTATAAGATTTATGTGGGTAAGAGAGAACAGCCAGAAAAAATTACGATTAAAGGGCAAGAGATTCATTTGAGGAGTATTTGTGATGTCCTAAATTTGCAAGAAGTTTTAAACCTAAATCAAGAAGAATACTTTGTAAGTCGAGCAGAAATGATTGATCTTATATTCATCAAAAATAATAAAATCAAGTGCATATTTGAGGTTGAGAATTCAACTAATATCGTCACAGCATTACATAGGGCTTCTGTGCTAGATGACAATGTAGATAAAATCATTGTGATTCCTGATGCTAGAAAAAATGAATTACTCAGACTCAAAGACACATTAACAAGAAAGGTGATAAAAGATCACAACTGGAAATATATCACCTATAGCGATGTGGATAACTTAAATCATACCAAGAATCCAAACTTAGCTACCTATCTAAAGGCAATCGATGGGTAATGCAGAAGGAAAGTATGATAAGCGCAACACTTTAAATGATTTAACGGGTAAGGAATGGCTCAAATTAACTTCTAGCTTTTGGTTTAGTGAAAAGTGTGGGCTTGATAAGGAGGCTTTCAAACATCCTGCACCTTTTTTAGTTAAAGACATTGAAAAACTCATCAAGCTTTTTACAAAGAAACACATGACTATCTTGGATCCCTTTTGTGGTAGTGGGACAAGTTTAATTGCTGCTTACAACTTAGAGAGATATGGTATTGGGTTTGATTTGAGTAAAGAGTATTATCAGTTAGCCAAAGATAGATTAAGTGCACTGGGTGCGATTCAACAGGACCATTACCAGTATATTTTGGGCCATAATTTAGATTTAGTGAAAAAGTTGCAGGAGGATAGCGTGGATTATGTAGTTACCTCCCCACCCTACTACAATATTCTAAAAAATAAATCAGAGATAGAAATTTGCGCTCAAAGAGGATCTTGCAAGGAGTAAAAACAATGTTACATAGAATAAATCTTTCTTTAGGACTCTTGTTGCTTTTAGTATATTTTTGTTTAGGAGAGCAAAATAAATCTGAACCAACTGAATTTGAACCCCCACGCGTTGTTAAGTTACTCAGGAATCAACTGTTCTATCGTGATCAGTGATTTTACCGTCAATAAGAAGGAAACAAATGTCGTTGGCGATGTTGTCAGATTGATGGTAGATTGTGGGTACGAGTTTTGCGGAAATGTGGCATTAATACAGGAGAACAAGCCGGTTTTGTCTTGCACACCTATAAACCAGGTGTAGAGGAGATAGATGATCATTATCGTGGCAACATAAAAACAAGCAGCATGTGTTTTGGATTTTAGAGGGTTCTAAATAAGGGGCTCTTATTTTGTACTCTCATGAGGGTTTAGATACAAAAGAGAGGTACTAGTGGTTAATCTTTAGCCATTTAAGAAATCGTTATACTCTAAATGCAATCAATGTTTACAACAGGGGATATTGCAAGGAGCAGACGATGAATCAAACAGCGTTACACAAAGCGGGTACTTTTTTAGGGCTTTTGTTAGTCTTGGCTAATCTTGCTTGGGGGAGTTGCAGTACACAATATGGTGATTTTGTGATCAAGCAAGCAAAGAGTTTTGCAAAAAAAATCGCTACTGGCGATCCAGACGATATACTATGGAGTCCACAATTTGTAGTGGAGAGAAGCCAAGCGCTCATAGGTAAAACCCTTTATTGTGGGGTTGTGGTGCGTGGTTACAGAGCAGGGTATTATAATGATGACGGGCGTATAGCTCGGATAGGTGTGGATTTTGCATGTTTTGGATTTGCCAAAGATTCTAAATAGTATCCGGGTTCTTGTTTGATGTTACATTCAGATTTTGATTTATCAGAAATCAATATGGAGTTTAAAAAAGAGGCCTTTATTCTACACTTTCGTGAAGATTATTGGACGGGAGGAAAATCTATTGATTAGCTGACCTTTATTTTTGAGCCCTCTAAAGATCGCTATTCTTTAAAAGCACTCAACAGTCAAATCAATAAAGATCCTATAGACTCTGTTTATCGCCAAAAGCCAGATGGCAAGGAAATTTTTATGGATGCAATGAAGCCACATATTGTAAATGATTTGATAGAACTTTGCGCTCAAAGAGGATCTTGCAAGGAGTAAAAACAATGTTACATAGAATAAATCTTTCTTTAGGACTCTTGTTGCTTTTAGTACATTTTTGTTTAGGAGAGCAAAATAAATCTGAACCAACTGAATTTGAACCCCCACGCGTTGTTAAGTTACTCAGGAATCAATATGAGGACTTTGATACTAAAAAGTTAAAACTTAATCTTAAGAAAAGAACACCAGAAGAGGAGACAGAAGAGGGTTTTCCTTTTGATGTCTTTGAGGAGAATAAGGCTCATGTGGGTAAAACCCTTTATCGTGGTTTTGTCTTGCACACCTATAAACCAGGTGTAGAGGAGATAGATGATCATTATCGTGGCAACATAAAAACAAGCAGCATGTGTTTTGGATTTTAGAGGGTTCTAAATGGCATAAGGGTTTTTGTTTGGATCTTAACCCTGTGGCCACCTTTTCACAAATCAGCTTAAATTTTAAAGAAAATGTGTTTATTTTGCGCATCAATGAATGGGCTGTTGAATGCGATTGGGAGCATAGAAGTTTAGATATTTTAATCTTTAAACCAGTTGGAGATCGTTATATCTTGCAAGCATACAGCCGTGTTAATGATACAGCTAATGATATTGATCCTTTTTATCGCCAAAAGCGAGATGGCAAGCAAATTTTCATGGATCAAATTGACAATGATGTATTACAGGGTTTAGAGAATCGCTGCTATAAAAAGCGTTATTGCCAAACATATGAGGAGAAAAATGGGATTAATTAGAATAAGCGCTACTTTAGGGCTTTTGTTGTTTTTAACCAATCTTGCTTGGGGGGTAGAGTGCATGGATATTAAAACCGATCTTCAAGAACAAACTCAGGCATTTGTAAAAACACTCATAACCCCACAAAGCCATATAGATCCAAGCTCTGGACTCCAAGCTGCCTATGTGCTAGAGACGCATAAAGCCCATATAGACGAAAATCTGTATTGTGCTTTGATAGCACGCCTTTATGCAGCAAACATAGAAAAAGTAGAATTTGAAGAGGAAAGGGGTGCGCCCTTTTCTAGGGGGGTTGTTAGTGTACGCGCCATGTGCTTTAGAGTGATTAAAGAATCTAAAAAGGGTTTGCAAACAGCATTTAAGGGATTTTGTCTAAACCTTGAGTCTGAATCTACCCAATCACAAATATTGCCCTTAAAGACAATGTAGCTATCTTAGAAACTATGGGCGTGCAAAGAGAGGCTAGTTTAGACCTCATTACAAAAATTAGAAACTTTTGTGTTTAAAGAGCTACATAATCGCTACCTCTTGTTAGACTACAGCATGAAAATAACAGGAGAACATATTGCAAAATCAGATGTAATGATCAACCCTATTTATCGCCAGAAGCGAGATGGCAAGCAAATTTTTATGGACAAAATCAATAATTCAGTCTTAGAGGATTTAAAGGGTGCTTGTGCTGATAAGAAATTTTGTAAATTTAGTGATGATGATTAAATGGATAAGGCTTGGGTTTTTGTTGCTTTTTCTTAAAAGCCGCTATTTAACCTTTTGTGCTAACATGGAAGGCCAAAACTTTTAAGGAGGATTTAAGCATGACAGAAAATGCACAAAGAACCCAAAGTCTTAATAATAACCCTAACTTGAGTAAAAAAGATGTACAGGTTGTTGAAAGGATTTTAAGTAAAAACGATCTAAAAGCTTTGGAGATGAAAAAGCGTTACCAAGTTGATGGGCTATATGTACTTAATTTTATGAGTTCACCCGGGAGTGGTAAAACCACACTTTTAGAAAATTTAGCAGAATTTGAGGATTTTAAATTCTGCGTCATTGAGGGGGATTTACAGACTAATAGAGATGCCAATCGCCTATTAAAAAAGAATGTACAAGCCCAGCAAATCACCACCGGCGAAGCCTGCCATTTAGAGGCAAGTATGCTAGAGGGAGCGTATGATATTTTAAAAGAAAAGGGCGCGCTTAAAGAAAGTAATTATCTGATTATTGAAAATGTAGGCAATTTAGTTTGCCCTTCTAGCTATAATTTAGGCGCAGCTATGAATATTGTTTTACTCTCCACACCTGAGGGTGATGATAAAGTACTCAAATACCCTAGCATGTTTTTATGCGCCGATGCGGTGGTGGTGAGCAAGGCTGATTTAATGGAGGTTTTTAATTTTAGACTCTCTCAAGTCCAAGAGGATATGGCTAAACTCAAACCCAATACCCCTATTTTTACACTCAGCAGTAAAGATAAAAATAGTTTAGAGGTCTTTAAAGACTTTCTAACAGAGCAACGCGCTAAAAATTACCAATCTGCCCATGTGTTCTAATGTGTTTGGCTATTCCTTCTAAAGTCATTGCCCTTAAAGACAATGTAGCTATCTTAGAAACTATGGGCGTGCAAAGAGAGGCTAGTTTAGACCTCATGGAAGAAGAGGTAAAGGTGGGGGATTTTGTGCTTTTACATATTGGCTTTGTGGTGAGTAAAATTGATACCGCCGATGCGCTTGAATCGCTAAAGCTTTATGCGCAAATGATAGCCAATATGGGCGATGATGCTTAATTTTATAGATGCCTTTAGAGATAAAGATACAATCTTAGCCTTAATTGGTAAAATCAAAACACAGGCTAAAAAACTTAACACGCCGCTTAAAATCATGGAGGTGTGTGGGGGGCATACCCATACTTTAATGCGCTATGGGCTTTTATCCTTGCTTAAAGAGACAAATTTAGAATTTGTTCATGGCCCAGGCTGCCCGGTATGTGTGATGCCAAAATTACGCATTGATCAAGCCATCGCTCTAGCAAATATGCCCCAAACTATTTTAATCACCCTAGCAGATATGATGCGTGTCCCAGGTAGCCAAGCAAGTTTACAACAAGTTAGAGCGCAGGGACAAGATGTGCGTTTTGTTTACTCTCCCTTGCAAGTTTTAGAAATTGCTAAGCAAAATCCACAAAAAAATGTCGTGTATGTGGCTATTGGATTTGAAACCACGACTCCGATGAGTGCTAGTTTACTCTTGCAGGCTAGGAAGCAAGGCTTAAAAAATCTCTTTGTGCATAATAACCATGTTCTTGTACCTCCTAGCGTGGCAGCTGTTTTAGAAAATACTTCTATTGATGCTTTAATCGCTCCCTCCCATGTAAGTGTGATCACAGGGGCTAAAATTTATCAACCCTTATTAGAGCGCTTTAATATCCCTATTGTAGTGGCTGGATTTGAACCGGTGGATATGCTAGAGGGTATTTTGTGGATAGTTAGACAAGTACTCAATAAACAAGTCAAATTAGAAATCCAGTATAGCCGTGTGGTGGATATGCAGGGTAATTTAAAAGCACAGCGCTTAATCCAAGAGACCATGCAAGTGCGCTCTAGTTTTGAGTGGCGCGGGCTAGGCCAAATTGCTTTTTCAGCGATGCAGATTAATTCTAGTTATGCGAGCCTTGATGTAGAACTTGTTTTTAAAGAGGTATTGCCCACGACTTCTAATCAAGATCATAAATATTGTTTATGTGGGCAGATTTTAAAGGGTCAAGCCAAACCCATAGATTGTAAACTCTTTAATAAAACCTGCACCCCGGATCACCCAGTAGGCGCGTGCATGGTGAGCTCTGAGGGGGCTTGTGCGGCTTATTTTAGATACCTCAGTTAAGCACCTTTTTTACCCACAAGTTTTTGATACTTAGGATTTTTAGGATCCATCGTTACGATACTAAAACTCAAATTATTAATTTCTGTATGAGACTTGATGTAGTCATTGATTTCTTGCAAGGTCAAATGTTTAATGCGATCTAGCATGATTTTCTCATAATCCAGAGGCAAACCTAGATAGAAATCATGAAACTTATTAGTGAGCCGTTTTCCAATCGTCTCATTTGCTAGAGGTTCAGAACCAAGTAAAAATTTCTTAGCCCCGTCTAACTCCTCCTGCGTGATCCCTTTTTCTACAAACTCTTTAATCACCTTTCTAACAAGGGCGATACTCTTTTCTTGGTGTTCTAATTTAGTTTGTAAATACCCTGTGGTGCAATTAATGATGCGAGAGAGTTGGATTCGCATATAAGCGCTGTATGCTAGCCCCTCTTTAACACGGATTGTATCCATTAAGCGCGATCCAAACCCACTAGAACCTAGCACAAAACCCATAACCCTAGCCAAAGGCAACTCTTGAGCTAAATTCTTCATGACAAAAGGAGATCCAAAGTAAATATAAGCCTGTTGGCTATCTTTATAAACTACTTTGGTTTGTGGCTCTTGAGCGGCGCTAAAATAAGGGGTGAAGAAAGGTTTATTAGAAGGCAAAATTTCTAAAATAGGCTTTAGAGATTCTAAAGTCTTATGCACATCTAAGTCGCCACCCATGACAATAATAAGCCGCTCAATATCTAAATCATCTTCTAAGCGCTTTTTAACATCTTCTAAAGAGATGGATTTAATGCTTTTTGGCGTACCAATGGCTGGATTAGCTAGAGGCGTATTAGCAAAAAGAATTTTATTTAACCCTAGCTGGGCTACATAGTCAAAATTACTCTCTCTATTAAGAGCAGCGGCTACCATGCGTTGTTGTACCTTTTCTAAAGCACCGGGGGTAAGATTTGGTGAGAGCAATAAATCATGTAAATAACCAATGGCTTTATCCTGATACTCTTTTAAAAAACCCAAATCAATGTGCAAAGACTCTAGGCGAATGTCCGCGCTTAAAGTGATAGCAAGCTGTTCAAGTTTTTCAGCAAAGGCCACACTGCCTAATTCTTTCGTACCCTCATTTAATAAATTGGCGCTAAGTTTAGAGAGTCCAAATTTATCTTTATCCATGATATTACCCCCGCCCATGAACATCAATCTAATTGTCCCCATGGGTAATAAATGGTTATCCTCATAGATAACTGGAATTTTAATGCCCTTAACTTCAAAATAGGTAAGCCCCTTACCAACTTGATCTCTTTTGATCACCTGTGCTTGTGTCTGCTTAGTTTCTTGCTGCATGCTTTTTTCCTTCCATATTCCAATTACCACGAGAACCACTACCAATAAGGCTAATAAAACAATATAGCGCCGTTTGATTTTTTTAAGCATGGTAGTACTTTAAAATTTCATAAGCGGTATTGCGTTTAGCAGCCTTGCTCCCAATATCTCCGATGAGATCTACCATCTGCTTTTCATTCAGGCAAAAACTTGTGCCCGCTGCTTTGACCACATTTTCCTCCATCATCACACTCCCTAAATCATTAGCACCAAAAAGAAGGGCTAATTGCCCGATAAAAGCCCCTTGAGTAACCCATGAACTTTGGATATTTTTCACATTGTCTAAAAACAAACGGCTACAGGCTAAAAGCCGCAAATAGCGATTAGAACTAGCCTTTTTAATGTGGGGCATTTCTTTTTGTAAAGGTGTAAAATCCGGCTGAAAACTCCATAAAATAAAGGCCCTAAAACCCCCTGTTTCATCTTGTAAATTGCGCACCCTTTCTAAATGTTCTGCAATGTCTTCATCTGTATCAACCGTGCCAAACATCATAGTTGCCGTGCTTTTAATCCCTAATTTATGCGCCTCTTTATGCACTTCAATCCAGCGATTAGCGCTTAACTTTTTAGGCGCGATTACTGCTCTAACCCGATTGCTTAATATTTCAGCCCCAGCCCCCGGAATAGAGCTAAGCCCGGCCTGTTTTAAACGCATAAGCACTTCTTGCAAAGAAAGTTTAGAGACCTTAGCGATGTAGTCAATTTCTACAGCTGAAAAACCATGAATGGTAATGGTGGGGAATTTTTGTGCGATATGAGAAACTAAATTTTCATAATAGTCTATTTTTAACTTAGGGTGTACCCCCCCTTGAAATAAAATCTGTGTACCTCCAATGGCTAAGAGCTCCTCAATTTTTTGATCAATAGTGGCAAAATCTAGGATATAGGCCTCTGAGTCTTTAAGATCTCTTTTAAACGCACAAAACTTACAATCCACAAAACAAATATTAGTGTAATTGATATTGCGATCTACAATAAAAGTTGTGGTGTTTTCTGGGTGTAATTCTTGCTTTTTGGCTAGGGCCATTTTGCCTAATTCTTTTAGAGGCTTATTTGCTAAAAAATCTAATAATTCTGTACGGCTCAATCGTTGCATCATATTCTCCTAAAAACGCGTTCCCATAGAAAATTCAAAGCGCTGGGTTAAATCGCCTAGATTGGGGTTAAACCACAAACCTTTTTTATCGCTAAATTCATTAAAGAAAGCAATAGGAAAGATCAGCACTAATGGACCCATGGGCGAAATCCATTCAACTTGAATTCCTGTAGAAGCCCGCCAAGTGGCATGTTCAAATCCAGCCCCTACGACTCCATAATCTTTAAACTGCACATCAGTAGAGGGCTGGTTTTGCCAAAAGCCCCCTGTACGGGTAGCGGTTTTAAAAGTCAAAAAGCCCCAGTCAAAAAACCAAGCTAAACGCATTTTGGCCGACTTGAGTAATCCATAGCTTAACTCTACAGAGCCTGTATAAAGCCCATCACCCCCCACCCACATGCCATATGCGGTTTTGGGTGTGATAGAACCATTTCTAAAGCCTCTAATAGTGGTTACGCCCCCTAGATAAAAGACTGAGTTAAGGGGCAAATAATCCTCTTTATTGTAGCGGAAAATATAACCCCCTTGTGTTTTAAAACGGGCAATCAAGTCAATTAAGAGGTATTTTTGTAAATGTTTATAAGCGGCAAATTTACCATAAACTTTAGTGTTGCGCACATTCCCGCCTAAACCATTCCAAGAATTAAGTGGCTCACTTGAGGGCAGACCGGCCATACTTGTGTAGTTAGAAAAAGTAAAGCCATTTTTGGGGAAATAATAATCATCTGTATTATCAAAGCTAGTACTCAATGTAAAAGAGCTTGTAGTAGGCGTACTGTAATTACGATCCCAAAGTCCGCGTAAGGGCTGTCCATTAACCCCGATAATTGGCTGGCCATCTGGGTATGTGATAACGGTTTTATCGCTGCTATAAAACATTTCATACAAGGGGCTACTAAAGCCTAAAATTTTGTTTAAACTAAAGTTATAACCCACATTCATGCTAAAGGTGTTTGTGAGCATGCGCCCCACACTCAAACTAAATCCCCCACCTTGTTGGATATAGTTATAACTAATGAGGTATTCAGCAAAGAGGCTAATAGAGGAGCTATAACGGCTATCAAAGACCCGTGGATTTCTTAAGGTTAAATTCCCAGAGAACATGCGCCCACTCCCGCGAATCCCATAATGCCTATACCCCCCACCAGTAGAAATATTGGCATATAAACTCATGCTTTGACCCGTACCAAAGAGGTTTCTCTCACTCACACTCCCATTAAGCATTAACCCCCCATAACTCCCATACCCTAAACCAAATTGGAGTTGTCCGGTGCGCCCTTCTTCTACATTAACTAACAGATCCATTAACTGGCTATTGATACGCCGTTCCTCAATCTTGACTTTAGAGAAGTAACCCAAACGGCGTAGGGAGTTTTCAGAACTAGCCACCTTAGAAAGACTATATCGTTCTTTGGGGTTTAACCACACCTCGCGGCGAATCACCCGGTCGCTCGTGCGTTGGTTGCCTGAGATGATAATATCATTAATATAGACCATATCCCCCGTTTCAATATGATAAATGATTTTAACAGTGCCATGTTTTTCATCTTTATCTAGATCAGGTTTAACCACTGCAAAAGCATAACCCTGATCGGCAACTTCGCGTTTAAGAGTCTGGGCATCAGCGCGCATGTGCTCAATGTTAAAAATCCCATTTTTACGGACTTTAACAGATCTTAGTAGTTTAGCAATGGGTACAACAGGTTTACTAATTTGAATCTCAACCCCAGAGACGCGGTACTGGATACCTTCTTTAACCTTATAGTAAAGTTTGGCTCTATGGGTACTAAAGTTGGTGTTTAAAAAGGGAGCAGAGACATTGACATCTAAGAAGCCATTGCGCAAATACACATCTTGGATGCGCATAGAATCATATTCCAGATCATTTAAGTGTAATTTACCCGCGTTTAACCCCCACATCCAACCCATAAAATCGCGCTGTTTGTTGGCGCTTAAGGATTCTACTACGCGGGATTTAAGTTGTTTACGCCCCTCATAAGAAGATTTAGTGATGTAAATATTACTCCCACGATTGACATCAAAGATAATGCGATACGCCCCCCCGCCGGCTAGACTCTCTGTGCGCACCTCTACCACGCTTCCATAGTATCCTTGTTGTTCTAAAGCCGTTCTTAGGATATATTTAGCATTTTCTAGTTTTGTTTCATCGTAGGTATCGCCCTTTTTAATCCCCATTTGGGTATAAAGAGTGTCTTTTTCTTTTTCCGTACCATAACCCTTAATCTCAATCCCAGCGATGCGTGGCTTTTCTTTAAAATGGAAAACCAAATGCCCTTTATTAAAGGTGGCATAAACATCTTCAAAATAGCCCTGATTATACAAAGCCAAAACGGCATCATCAATTTTTTTCAGATCTAAAGGGTCATTCTCTTTAATTTTAACAATCTCACTTGCCAGCATATCAGACATATAGGAGAGATCTCTATATTCTATGCTGTCAATTCTCTCCTCTGCATCTAATGGCAAAAAAAACTGGCCAATACAAACCAAAATAACCGTGAAAAACTTTTTGATGCGAACCCTTAAGTATTATTTTTGCTTGTAGTGAGCGCATTATACCAAAAAATAACCTTGAGTAAACAAAAATAAAAAAATATTCACCAGATTTGGATAGGATTGTATAGGCTGTCCCTCTCAACGGGTTTAAAACGCGCATCTTGGATTTGATAAATTAGATCTTCTTTATTAATCCCTCTTTTACTTTTAGCCCCTCCAGCTGATTGAATCATCTCCACCTCAATCGTCCCGTCTAAATCATCAGCCCCAAATTCTTGCGCCACAAGGGCTAAATTAAGCCCCAAAGTTGCCCAATAAGCTTTGATATGTGGGATATTAAATAAAACAATGCGCGCAATGGCGATAGTCTTTAAAATCTCTACCGCGCTAGGACTTTTTTCTACCTTTAAAAAATTATTATCCCGCTGATAAAGCAATGGGATAAAAGCGTTAAACCCACCCTCTTTTGCTTTTACTTTTGCTAAATCGCTTTGTGCCATTTTAAGCCGGTGCATGTGATCAAGGCGGTGTAATTGATTTTCCACATGCCCAAAAAGCATGGTCGCATTGCTCATTTTGCCCAAAGAATGCCAATAACGGTGGATTTCAATCCAACGCTTAGAACTCACCTTACCGCTACAAATGTGTTTTCTAACTGTCTCATCAAAGATTTCTGCCCCGCCCCCGGGCATAGAATCCACCCCCGCCTCTGCCATGTTTTCTAAAACTTGCTCATAGGGCTTATTAAACTTAGTGCTTAAAAAATGCACCTCAGCTGCAGTCATCGCTTTTAAATGCAACCCTGCAAAGTGAGTTTTGATTTTTCTAAACAGATCAAAATACCACTCATAGCTATAATGCGGGTTATGCGCACTCACTACATGCACCTCTTTAATGCCCCGCTTATAAGATTGTTCAATTTGTTCTAAAATCTGCTCATGGCTCATCTCATAAGGATTAGGATTTTTACGGCTGGCCGAAAAGGCGCAAAATTTACAGCTATCTTGGCAAATATTGCTAGGGTTGATGTGGCGGTTGGTGTTAAAATAAACTTGATCTTGGTGTAGTTGTGTGCGGATTGCATGGGCTACTTCTGCTAGAGAATACAGATCATAATCATAGAGTTTAACAAGTTGTGTGGGGCTTAAATCTGCCTGATTAAAAGCTTGTTGTAATAAATCCATTGTTTCCCTTGTGTTTTAATTACCTTTGGCAAAAATCCCACTCGTCTTTAGTGGGTAGAATGAAGCTATTATTTCCACTATTTTGTAGTACAACACTCGCGTACATTCGCTCCCACGGCAGGAAGTGCCGAAAGTTACGCCTTTGGCAGACAGATGTGTGAGACCTGCAAGCGAATGCGTTGGAGCTCAAACTCTGTAAAATCCCTACCATAGGGACACAGAGTGAGAACCAAACTCTCCCTACGGGCAACATCAGCCAAGCAAGCCTAAAAGTCTTTAGCATTTGGGCACTCCACCTACCCTCCGGTTTTATAAAAAGCGCGTTCTGAAACTTGGTTTTGTAGCCCTAGTTGCCATAGGTTTTTCTCAGGCTTGTTATATACAGATTGTTTTAACACTTGGCGCATTTGCTCTGGATTGGCCTGCATGATCGCCTCTTTAGCCTGAACACTATCTTGGTAGTACAAACAAGGAAAAATCGTCCCATCAGCACTCAAGCGGACTTTATTACAGTGTTTGCAAAAATTATCATTGTGCGGGGCGATGATTCCAAAACAATAACCATCTTCTAACGCATAAATCTTAGAAGGGCTTAGCCCCTCTTCTTTGAGTGTAATAGAGGGATATTTTTTTGTAATGGCTTGTAAAATTTGGGTTTCACTCAAACCTTTAAGTTGGCGATTGGCATGGGTGTTTTCCATAAACTCAATATAACGGATTTGGGCGTTTTTTGATCTAGCAAATTCTAAAAGCTCTATAATTTCATCATCATTAATCCCCTGTAAAACAACCATATTAAACTTCAAGCCTAAACCCATTCTCAAGGCCACATTAATGCCTTCTAAAACAGCCTTTAAGCCATCTTTTTGAGAGATTTTGGCCACCCTTTCAGCTTTAAGCGAATCTAAGGAGACATTCACCCGCTCTAAACCGGCCTCTTTTAAATCGCGTGCGTGTGCTTTGAGTAAAAACCCATTTGTAGTAAGCCCTAAGGAGACTTGCGGGTTGTAAGCATGGATTTTTGCAATAAAAGAGGCTAGATCTTTGCGGATTAAAGGTTCGCCACCGGTGATGCGGATTTTTCTAATGCCCTCATCAATGGCCACTTTGAGAAATTCTAACATCTTATCTAGTGGCAATAATTCCTCTCGATCAAAAAAATCCATAGGCGTGGTGGGCATACAATATTGGCATCTAAAATTACATTGTTTGGTAACAGAGACACGCAGATAGTCTATTTGGCGTCCAAAGGTGTCCACTAACATAAAAGCACCTCCAGTTTTTGAGGTAAAATAGCAAAACCACTCCCAATTTGTCCTGAAACCATTTAGGAGGGTGCAAGTTTCAATCTAGCATGTTAGGCTAAAAACATGGAAAATACTTTACCCTCTACTCCAGTAATCAACAAAGGTTCTAAGTCTGAGGCGGGCATGTTAGGCGAGTTTAAGGTTTATAATGTTGATGGTGAGGAAGTGCTAAGCCTTTATAGCATGGAGAACTTCGGAACGCCCACAGATAGCGCTAACCTTGATAAGCCAATTATCCCTCGCCTATATACTTTGCAATGGGCAAATAGTTCTGTTTGTGTCCCACCACTCTACCGCAAAGCCCATAAATTAGGTCTAAACAAGGCTATTTGGCTACATGATCCTAATAATCCTAGATTTGCCGATCGCCGTATTATGATCCATGTTGGCAATAATGCTCTTGATACTCTAGGCTGTATTTTGCTAGGCACTGGCTATAACGAACAAACAGGCCAGATCACTAACTCTACTAAGGCCGTTGAGCAGTTTTATAACTTTTGCGATACGCATGGCATTTCTAATATTGTCCTAGAAGTTAGAGGTTTAAAGTCTAATGCCTAAGTCCAATATTTTTAAAATGCTCTCAATTGGTGTTGTAAGTGTAGGTCTAACTCTCAGTATTGCCCAAAATATCCATTACTTTTTACTCTATAATACCAGTATTGAAGCCCTTACTGCCTGTGCAGTCCAGCCCGATAAAACTTTAACGAATTATCCGGCTAGAATGGATTTGATCGATGCCTTAAGCAATCACCCTAACAACAATACAATCGCTTCTAAAGTGCTAAGTGATTTGATCAAGCAAGCAAAGGCTTATGGGATTACTAAATCCATGTTGATTGATGAGCTTACTAAGAAGCTTGATTAATGGATTTTATTGCTAGCGCGCTCAAGCTCCAACAATACGCCGAACTCTTGCCTATTGGGCTAATTGGCATTGTAGGGGGCACTCTAAATTACTTTAGTAGTGGGAGTAAAGGCCTGAAACACGCGTTTAAGTTTGCCTGTGTGAGTGGCTTTATTAGTCTATGCGTGTTTACCATGCTTAGCGCTACCGATCTGCCATACATGGCCAAAGTCGGATTTAGTGCCAGTGTGGGCTACTTTGGGATTGATAAGGCTATTGAGGTGGTAAAAAATATTCTTAGTATCCGTAAGTAGTCAAGTAGTCTCATGACAAAACAATCTCTTAAATTGCATTCTAAGCCCCGCGTTAACCAATTGCTATACATATATATAGCCTCAGGCCTTCTAGAGCATTCTCATAAGCCAACAAAGGGGAATGTTATAGCAAGTGGGGCGCTCAGGGGTGTAGTATACTTGATAGCCTTAGCTTAGTATATCTTAGTCTAATATACTTAACATACTTTAGCCTATCACTATCAAGTAAACCTTTAAAATTTTGCGTTCAATTCTTAAGGTTATTTTAAGTGCCCTTTTATCCTTTTCTTGTCTTAGGTGTGTTGGTATTAGGTTTAGCTAGCTCTGTAGGCGGTATTATTCACTTGAGCAAACAAAACGCTTTACTTAAGGAACGGGTTTTACATGCCCTAGATCAGGTGCAGGAGCAAAACCGCCAGATTAAAGAATTAGAGTTAAACACAAAAGACTACCTAGAAAAACACCGCCCCAGTAACACTAAAACGATACAACAACGCTATAGTCAAACTAAAACCGCTAAAGAACTCCACACTTGCCAAGAACAATTAACCCATGTAGAAAACTTGCTACAAATTTTTAAAAGCCAAACTGACGCCTTAAAAGTTAACCCTTGAAAAACCCCTAAAATGTGGCCATTATCCCTAAGTTAATACTACTGAAAGGAAAAGTTTATGCCCACACTAGAGGATAAGACAAAGGAGCTTGAAACACTCAAGAATGAAATTAGCCAAGCAGAGGCTAGCCTAGAGGCTGACTTTGCCAAATACGCGGCTGAAAACATGGATGAGAAGCTAGAGCAGTTGTTTTTTGATAACAAAGAACAATTTGTTCAAGAACTCTTGACTATGCAAAACCAGTTTCTCAAAGACAAACTAGGCGATAAGGCAAAACGCGCTAGTGAGCTCCACGAGGAAATTAGCACCGAGCAAACTAAGCAAGAGTTAGAAAACATCAAAGAGCAATTCAAGCAAAATCACCCAGAGGCAAACATGGATGATCTCATTAGATTTTATAATGAGGACTTACCCCCCAAATATCGCAACCAGCTAGACCAACTAGAGGGTTTAAACTTCTTTAACCAGCTCTACGAGCTTTACAAGGCCTTTAGTGGGGAACAAGCCCCAGAGAATGGCGCTAATGAGCAACCAGAAAACCCAGACCCTAACTTACCTAAACGCCTTAATGGCAATGCCACCAGCAGCCCCGATCAAGCCCCTAAAGAACTTGTGATGAATAGATTTTAAGGAGAACACATGGCACTTAATCTAAATAACATTAATATCGCTAATTGGAAGAATGACCCAAATGTCAGCGTAAAAATCGCTGAGCAAATAGAATTAGCCAGTTGGGCAAAAAGCCCCTTTGAGCCTTTAACAGGGCGGGGCAGTGATAGAGGTGTAAGAACTTATCTAATTGATGATGTCCAGCCTTATAGACCACGCCTAAAAGCCCAGCTTAGTGGTAGCGGTGTAAGAGGCAATACAGATTTTAACGCTAACTTTGATAATTTAGAAATTCTAAGCCAAACCATTTATCCCGAAGTGGTGGGTAATGCGATCAAATCAGAGATCAAAGTATACAGCGCGCTAAAACATATTGATTTTGTTAAGGAGGCTAGCGATAGTCTAACAGAGTGGATACAGGCTAAACGCGATCGGGCTTTAGTTTGTGCACTGAGCAATGACTTTACTAACGCGGTGGTGTGTGATAAAGCAGAAGGCTATAAAACCCCCCAGTTAAAACAAAGTGTCAGAGATTTTAGCAAAACCATAACCAAAGATGACACGATGAACTTAAGGGCGATTAGACGCGCCATATTCCAAGCCCGCGCGGGTGTCAAGCATGACAATAGCCAAGCCTTCCCCATTAAGCCAATTCGTTCTGAAATGGTGAATAATGGCGGGGTTGTTGTGCAAAACTACAGCTACATTATCCTACTAGATAGCTACCAAGTCAACCAACTAAAAAGCGATAAGGAGTTTCAAGACCTCCAAAAATACGCCGGAGTTAGAGGGGATAAAAACGCCCTTTTTAGCGGCATTATGGGAGTTGTGGATAATTGCCCGATCTTAGATATGGGCGTATGGACTAGCATGAATGTAGGGCTACTGAACTCTGAGGTAGCCGATGAGGAGTTTAAGGCTAACATCAATACCCAAAATGTTAGCAAAATCACCCCCCCTAGTAGCTATGCAGCAGATACCCCAGTAAGTATTGGGGCATTAATTGGAGCAAGTGCTTTAGTGCTAGCAGGCAATAGCGCGATTAACTTTTATATCAATGAATCCGAAGATGCAGGCAGAAAGACAATTTGTGGGGTTGATCGCATTTTAGCCATTAGCAAAGCCCGATTCCAAGCAGCTAATAATGTGCCCAGCGTGTATAACAATACAGACTTTAGTGTAATTGGGCTATTTAGCGCAAAGATTTAAGGAGGAAAAAATGACCCAATATATCCAAAATATTAGCTATCTAGCTGTGGTTAAGTTTAGACTAGATGAACCCAACAAAGCTTTAGTACTTCTCCCAAAGGGGGCTGAAGTGATTAGCCTAAATCTTGAGATAGTAGAACCCCTTAACGCATCAACTACCATTGATATAGGGTTAGACAAGGCAGAAGACTACTTTTTAAACGATATTAAAGCTGACAAAAAAGGCTTTAGCCAATCTAGCTAACTACTTCACTCAAGCACTAACCAAAGCATTAATGCCACAATCACCAATCCGGCTAAGCCAACTAAAGAAGTAGAAACTGAACCTAAAGAGGCTCAGCAAAACACAGAAAGTAAAGGCAAAGCCAAAGAACTTAAACCCACTGAGCCCAAACTAGGTTTAGCAATCTTGCGTGTGCACTACTTTATGCCTAGCCAAATCCAAATAGAGATTTAAATGTATCTAGGTGGCCTAAATATTAGTAGCGCCCTTCAGGGTGCAGGAGTGGGGCATAACTTTAGTAACTTTAGCACAAGTATAGGCGAGAAATTAGGTGGTAGTGGGATAAGCAGTTTAGGGAGCAACTTAGGCAATTCTCTAGGTTTATCTAGCATGGTAGGCATAGGTGCACAAGGGCTAGGAGCGGCCTTAGGAATAGCTAACTTAGGCTTTGGGATACATTCTACTTTAGAGCAAACCAAACTAGCCAAAGAAAGCCTAAAGCTAGCCCGCCAGCAATTTATGGAAGAGAATAAGCGCTATGAAGCCAGAGAAAACGAGCGAATCAATGCTAATAAAGAAATTGCCAACACCGCCAGCAGTTATAACCTAAATCCCCAAACCCCGATGAGTAGAGAATGAGACTAGTAGAGTTTAAGAGCGCAGGAGTGGTGGAGCTACTAACTAGATATGGGCAGATCAAGTAAAGCTAAATGTAGAGAGCTCTGCCATGCTAGCTCCTAATGCACTCTCAGAAACCTATGTATTCAAAAATGATCATCAAGTGATAACCTTTAGTGTATGTGAGGGGCAGGGCACACTTAACCCACTGGATTACCCTAAAGCTTATCACTTTGTAGAATTAGATGTAAAAGCCCTAGAGCTCTACCTAATGCACCAACAACGCCCCACTAGTGCAAAGCAAGCGGAATTAATACAGGCCTTTCTAACAATCTATGATCTCAACATTTCTAAATCCAACTACTATCTAACCCCGCCATACTTTAAAAAAGTGGAGGAAAAACTACTATGTTAGCTGTGATTGAAGTATTAGAGGCGATCAGAAGTCGCCTTAAAGATGATGATTATACAAACCTAAGATTTAGTGATACAGAACTACTAGATACACTTAATAGCGCCCTAAAGGCCTTAATTGTGGAATTCAAACTAAACAAACGCCAAAGCACACTAGAGTTTAAAAACGATGAATCAATTCAGATTGAGAACTTGCTAAGTATCCTTGAGGCCTACTACAATAACCAGATCATAGAATGCACCCAAATACCTAGCAACACCCTGAGTCTAGTAGTCAATCAAAACACCTTAAGTATCGCCCCCTTCACTTCGGGTAATCTAAGAATTACTTATTGTGCCCATGAGGAGTTAACTAACATTGAGGACTTTATAAAAGTGCCCGCACTAGCCAAAGACGCGCTAGTGTATGGCACACTAAGCAAGTTATTAGAAATCCCAACTAATGAAAATAACCCAAATACAATCGCGATTTATAAGCAATTGCTCAAAGAGGCTAAAAACACCCTAGCACTCTACTTAAATAATCTCTTTGGGCAAAATACCCACTTCAGTAGGGTGGTGCGCGTATGAATATCAATCGCTTTATACGAAATTTCTTAGAACTTAGAGAGGCACTAGGGACTCAAAATTGCAGCACTAAAGAACTTAATAGTTTATGCATGCAAGGCGCGCTAGAGTTTGAAAAGCTTTACCTGCAAGAAAGCCAACAAGCCCTAGCAGAGGAACAGGTTAAAGCGCGCATTGAAATAGAGTATCTAACCGCGCAATATAACCTAGAGGCCACTAAGGCTAACACCCTAAATAACTTGATTCAGTGCGCTAGCATGCTAAAGAGTTTGAAAGATAATGCCGCCATTAACCGCGCAAATGCTTATGTGAGTTTTTTACAAGTTGTGGGCAATGCAAATAATGGATCGGCTATTGGCCAACATGCTAACAATGTGATCAACACTATTAATCTAATCGGTATGGATAGCCAGACAAACACCTTAGAAGAGTGCTTGAAAAATCTAACTAAAGAATTAGATAACTTTAATAACCTCGCCGGAGCGGGCGATACAATCCAGATTTTTAGCCAAAGTTTAGAGACGCTACCTAATCACCCCGTGAAGGTGTGGGGCTTTAGCACCCTTAAGGATAGCACCGACAGCTTTAGAGTTGATAACCAGCCTAGCATTCAGGGCTCTACCATGTTATTTAGCGCCAGTGAGCCTAAGACTTATACAATCACCTTTAGCAGTGCTAACACCACCCAAACAATCAGCAAAAGCCTACAAATTGTCGTCAAAGATCAAAATCTCAAACATCTAAAATAGGAAACACAATGGATAACCAAACCCCCATTCAAGATTTAGAAAACCTCCCCGCTACTCCTAAGCTTGAACCCGATACTAGCGACATAGCAGACTTAATCAAACCTAGCCAAATCCCTACAGCTGACTTATACAAAGACTTCACCCTCAAGCTTGAGGAGGCGCTTGAAAATAATAATAATTGGAAAGAACAAGTTTATTGGTGCCTAGATGGGCTAAATAGGCTACTGAATGCCTTTATTGACTTTAGAAAAGTGCAAGATGACAGCCTAAAAGAGTTGCCCAAGATTGAGGCACAAACTGAATACATCAAAGATCAAGTTAAACGCATTGAGCAGATCAGCCAGACATATAATGCCTACTTTGATGAGTTCAACTACATTATGGGCAAGAACAACGGCCTT
The DNA here is from genome assembly GCF_026000295.1 of Helicobacter suis HS1. Classification (NCBI taxonomy): domain Bacteria; kingdom Pseudomonadati; phylum Campylobacterota; class Epsilonproteobacteria; order Campylobacterales; family Helicobacteraceae; genus Helicobacter; species Helicobacter suis. The sequence continues at coordinate 1,630,576 of NZ_AP026769.1, forward strand.
ATTAATCAAAACTTCGCCTATGTGCAAAATGAAATCAGCCTAGCCAATAGCATTCTGACACAGACTACTAACAATATCCACGATATTTTAAAGTACAAGTCTGAAGTAGAAAGCACCTTAAGTAAGCTTAATGCCTTGCCAGAAGCCCAAAAACGCTTAAATGAGTTATTTAGTAAGTCTGAAGCCTATTTAAACGATCTTAACAAGGCTACAATAGAGGCACAAACTAGTATAGGACAACACAGCATAGAAGCCCAAAACGCCCTACAATCTCTAAGAGGCCAGCTAGATACTAATTTAAGTCAACGCGCTTTAGAACTCCAAAACAGCCTAAAAAGTCTTGAGAGTAGTTTGGCTGAAAATGTCAAACAAAAGTTAGAACAAAACAATAATAAAATTGAGGAGTACAAAAAGCTAGCCCAAGAAAAGATACAAGAAATGGCGCGCTATTTAGCTGTAGCGATCAAGTTAAGAGATTATGCACAGGCCACTCAAAAAGCCCTAGATCAAATCCTGAAAGAGGCGCTAGATCAAATCAACGCCACTACCGCTCACCAAAAGTTAGCCATAGAAACCCACACAAATAGCCTAATTGATCAAAGTAAGGAAAGTATCAAAGAGTATCAAAAATCCATGATTAAGGAATTCAACAAAGATAGCGCCCCACTAGCTGCAGCTCTAGCCACCATTCAAACACTTCTTGAAAAACTACAGGCTAGATCAACTAAATTAGGCCTAGACTTCACCACCACAACCTATACAGAAAACGCCACTTTTGCAGTGCCTAAAGCAGGGATTTACTACTACGTGTTTTTGCAAGCAGGGGCGGGTAGTAACACCGACGGGAATAACCAAAATATAACGAGCTTTGGCGATAAGCTAAGTATCAGCAACACCAGCACCGCTACAAGCGGCACTGTAAAGAGTGCTTGGCTTAAGCTAGAAAATCAAGAAAATATTAGTATTAGTGTGGCTAGTGGAGGCTTATGCGTAGTTAGCTATGCAACTAGGTTGAAGCTTGAAGATGTGGCTAAGGATAGTATCGCTACAGAAGGTGCGTAAAGCACAGAAACTACAGGAGAGAACTAAATGTATCCAGACATCAGCGCAGGTAGAGGCGGATTAGCGCTATTCACTGAAAGTTTGAACAATCTTAGAGGCGCGCATGCCAATATGGCTAATGCTATGCAAAACTTTAGCGCGCAATTGCAAGGTGCAGCTAATAGCACGCATAGTATCTTAGAAAATGAGGAACAAAAGGCCTTAAAGCAAAAGGTGATCGATCATAACCAAAGAATGGATTTAGCCATGCAAGGCTTTAGAGAAAATCAGGCTCAAGCCGCACAAGACTACCAGCAACAAGTCTTTAAACACTCTCAGGCAATGGATCGAGTCAATAACGCCTTAAAAACCAATGAACTTAAGATAAAGCAAGCAAAAAATCAGGCAGATATTGCAGCCAGTAATGCCGCTACTACCGCCCAAAATGCCCAAAACTTCATACTAGGATCAACTATAGCCACAGGCGGGGGTGCAGAACACATTAAAGCCGCCCAAAGCCTTAAAAGGCCACTATTAGGCAATTTTAGACCCCCTAACTTACAAAAACCTATGATCAAGACTAAGATGACCACACCCCCGCTATCCACTCCACAACTCACTACAGCCCAGTTTAACCCAATGATACGCCCATGAATAAAGAGGAAATCAAAAGAGAACTAGCTTTAAGAGAATTAGGCAAAAGAGACCTTTATACCTTTATCAAACTCAAGTGGGAGCGCTATAACCTAGCGCCCTTTATGGAGGGGTGGCATATTAGATACTTAGCTAAAGTGCTTGAAAACACTTTGCCAAATAGTGAGGAACTCATCACCCGTTTAATGATCAATATGCCCCCTAGCTATGGTAAAACTGAAATTATCGCAAGGTGTTTTATCGCTTGGAGTTTAGGCAAAGATCGATCGCGCAAATACTTTTATATCAGTTATAGCGATGATCTGTGTAGAAAGATCGCTAATCAAGTGCGCGATTTGATGAAGTCAAAATTCTTTAGCTAGATATTCCCCGAACCTTTAGAATTCTTACAAGATAACGCCCAAGAATTTGTGTTAAGAGAAGGCGGAGGCTTATTTGTTACCACTCTTAAAAGTGCTTTAACAGGCTTTCATGCCCACCAAATCCTAATAGATGATCCAATTAAAGTTTCAGAAATGGGCAGTAAAAGCGCAATTAAGGCCGTGCATGCCAACTTTAAAGAAAGTGTGCTAAGTAGACTACAAGATAATAAAAGCAACATCACTATCTTAATGCAAAGACTAGGCTTAAATGATCTATGCGGCTACTTACTTAATCCTAGAGAGTTTGAAGAAGCTAGTATTGATGAGTGGAAAGTCATAAAGCTACAAGCCATTAATGAAAATCAAGAAATATATAGCGTGGGTAACTTTAACTATATCCGTCAGCCTAAAGAAGCCTTGTTTAAGCAGCGCCACAATTTAGATCAACTAGAGGAACTAAGACTACAAATGGGCAATGATGAATTTAGCGCCCAGTATCAGCAAGAACCCATTAGCACGAGCGGGGGCTACTTTGATGAACAATACTATACAAATGTTTTTGATCATGAATTAGGCCAGATCAATACCTACATTTTTGTCGATAATGCACTCAGTCTAAAGCAAAGTGCAGATAATCGCGCTGTAGTTGTAGTGGGTGTGGAAAATTACAAAAATAGCGCTAGATATGTGGTGTTAGAATGTTATTGTGGCATATGGAGCGAAGAGATCACCATAAGCTATATCTTGCAGGCTAAGGCTAAATTTAAAGAAGCTAAAACCTATATTGAAAGCGACGGGGGCGGGCTAGTGTTGCACCGCCTATTAATGGTAGAGTTAGCCAAACATAACCAACGCGCTAAAGAGAACTACACAGAGGGGCTAAATAATGCGATCACTTGTTATACACCTAGTAGACAAGTCAGCAAAGTAGATAAAATTAAAGCCATGCGACCCTATTACAATACGGGCTATCTAGTCTTTAGCCATACCTGCAGCAATCAAGCCCAGATCAAAAAAGAACTCTTTAGTTTTAACCCAGATAAGCCCTTTAAGCAAGACGATACCATAGACGCGCTAGCTAGTGCAATCAACCACCCAGAGGTTAAACCCCCCTTTATTAGCCAAAGTAACAACACCTACAAATCCCAAACCCATACTAGCACTAAGCGCACATGGAGGATATAGAAAGCCGCGCAAATGCCACAATAGGCAATAATGCAAACCTAGAAAGCCAAAAAAAGAGAAAAGGCAAGAGTGTTGGAGTGGCTTAAATGTGGCTTAAATAAGCAAGTTTTAAGATTATAGTATTAGGCTTAGCTATCTTGAGTATGATAGGCTAAAGTTAAACAAAGCCTAACCCTTGAAAGATTTTAAAAATTTAGCTTAAATACACTCACTCTAGGCTAAGCACATCTTAGTTAGGCAGAACTCTAAGAGCAAGGTTTTAAAAGCTAGCCTAGAGTAAACCCTACCCCTTGATAAACTTTTTAAATGTAGTCATACTCCGATCATGGCTACACTAGACTTTAACAAATTAGAACAAGACGGAATAGACACTAAGCAAGTTTTAGACTTTGTAAAATCTAGCAATAGCAACTTTAACCACGCAGAACTAGAAAAGTATTATGAAAGTCAAGGCTTTAATCAGGCGCAGATTAATAGTGCCCTATACAATGATCTTAAGACTTTAGGCACTAATTTAAACATTGAACCACTCCAAACAACACCACAACTACAGCCCACTAGCTTAAATGTAACAGATCACCAAGATGACCTAACAAATACGCTTGAAGTTGTGCCTACTAAAGCCCTTGATCCAACAAAGAATACAGCGCCACAGAATGAGCTATTAGCCCAAACTAATACTAACAAAAGCCCTTTAGAGAGCTCTAGGGCTGTAAGTGAACAAGATGTAAAAGCGCCACAAAGTAGCCCTAGCGCTAAGAGTGTTACAGAAAGTCAAGAGCTCTACACAAGCAAAAAACCCTTTAGTTTAGAGGATTTAGAACAACGGGCAAGTAAGCTAGATAGCCTATTTAACCAACTCACCCCAGACATGCTTAAAAGCAAAGAAGCAAAAAAACAAGACTTAGAATTAGATAGCCTTGTTCAAGAAGCCATAGAAAACAGAGTGCCTTATGCAAAACTCCCGGAGGCAATGAAACAACATTTAACCTACAAAGGCCTTTATGGGGGCGATCTAAGATTAAATAAGGGTGAAAGAGAATACAAGGCAGAAATCACCCGCCAAAGTATTTTAAAAGTTAAGAATGCTAAAGACTTAAGTCAGGAACAGAAAAGCCAAATCTATCGCGATAGAAACATCTTAACGAATTACTTTAATAGCTTATTCAAAGATGAAAACGAGGACTTAAAGGAATATCAAGAAAATTTAAAATCTCAAGCGATCACTAAAGACCTCCAAAAGGCCATAACGCTGTATGACAATATCGCACCCGGTAAAAGTGTAGCTAGTTTGATCTTTGGGAGTGATCCTAAAGAAGTGGCAGAATATAGAAAAGGCGCAACAGATATTGCTAAAGGTTTAGGGTTTGATAACTTAGAGTTTAGCAACAAGGGCGAGATTTACGCCATTAAAGATAACAAAACCTATAAAAATAATGATAGTTTCTTTGATAACTTTAAAAACATTATTGCTGCCAATGCAGGCAGTATAACAGGGAGTTTAGTAGGCAGTCTAGTAGGCGCAGCTAAGGGGGCAAGCAGAGGCAGCAGAGGCGGATTAGTAGGCACTATTGCAGGCGGAGCAATTGGGGCATTTGTTGGAGGTGCAGGTGATGCAGCCCTAACTAATTTTGTGCTAAACCGCGATCAAAACTTCAACGAAACAATCAAACATGCCACACAAGAGGGGTTATTAAGTGTAGTGGGTGATGTTGCCTTTATGGGCGCAGCTAAGGCTATTGCTAAAGTAGGCGACATTCCTAAAGCTTTAGGTAGAGCTAGTGATTATCTACCCGTAGTGGGCACACTTAAGCGGGCAATGAGTGGAAATGATAGAGCCGCACAAAGACTTATCAATCAGGTTTACACTCCAGAACAAGAACAGGCCTTAAAAGAATTTGGGCAAAGCTTTGGAGGTGGGACTAAATTTGAAAATGCTAAAAGCCCACTAAGAGAGAAAATAGCAAGTAGTTTTGGGGAGGATAGCGGGGCGCTTAAAGCCTTTGATAGTGCTTATAATATTCTAACTTTGCCCACACATACAGAGAGACAAGAGGGCTTTATTAGGGCTATTAGAGCCGATGAGAGCGGGAATTTATTAGCCTTTCTAACTGAAGCGGATCTTAACAAAATCGCAAGTAGAGCCCCTTAAAAGTATTCTAAACAAGACTACAGCAAACCTAAAAGAACAGCTTGAAAATCTCCAGCTAAATAAGGGCGATATAAAGGCAATCTTTGATGATCTAGAAAAAGGCACTAAGGAAAGTTATAACGACGCTATAGACAAAACAATCCCAGCGGTGCTAACAAACGATATTAAGACCACACTAAACCCAGAGAATAAAGCCAATGGATTAAGTTTTAACCAGTTTAAAGCCGAGTTAAAAGATCAAGGTTTAGATCAAGAGGCTAAAGGCTTTTTAAATGTGATTGAGAAAAACATTTATAACCCTGCAGGGGTGAACTTTAGACAACTCAATAGCTCTCTTAAGCTCCTTAATGCTTATCACAAGAATACTAAAGACCCTAACTTTAAACAGGTGAGAGGGACTTAGTTAGAAGGGTTTTTAAGAAGAGACATTAAAGCAGGCATTGATAACTTATTTGAACAACTCCCTAAAAATAAAGTAGATCAATACAAAGAACTCTACAACACCGCGCTAAATGATTATGCGACTATGAAACAGACCCTAAAAGATGTTAAGAAATTAGGGCTAAGAGATGCGCACAATAGCACAGAAAAAGCCCTTGATAGCCTTATTAAGTTTACTAAAGGGCAGGGTGATAAGCTAGATAATCTCAGTGCCATTAGCAAAGGTTTAAGTAACTCTAATAGAGAAGTCTTAGAACTTAATATGCTTGATAGACTTTTTAAAAAATCCCTTGTTGATGCCCAAGATATTAGCGTGCTAGATAGCTTTAAGTTTATGAATGCGCTAGAGGAACTTAAAGAGAGTAGTTTTAAAACTCAAGGCGCTAAAGACTTTATAGAAATTGCTAAGGGCTTTCATAGATTATTTAATCAAGATAGCGCTATTGCTAAAGCGCTTAAGCCCACTACGGGGGGAACTATTGGAAGTAGTATTGCTACTAGTGTAGGCGGGGCTGCACAATTCCAAGTTACTAAAGCCGCCTTTGGCTTTATTGTTAGAACTCTGCCCTATATCCCCTTTGCTAAAGCACTCAATGATAAAGTAAGTGGTGCAGCACTCAGATATCACATTAAAGCCGCATTAAATAAGAGCCACAGCATAGAGGCCTTTAAACAAAATCTTAACAAAATCGCAAGTAGAGCTGAATTTAGCAACGCTACTAGAGCCCTAATTAGAGAGATTGAACAGAATTTACCTAAGAGTGTGGAGGGTGGGGGCACTCAAACAAATATAGAGGGGAGAGCTCTACAAAATGAAGTGCCTGTAAAGGTACAAGATCAAGCACAAGTAGTTAAGGCACAAGAAATACAAGATACAGAATTAGCGCCTAAGAGTGTGGGCAACACACCCGCAGCAGAACAAACACTACCCACTAAAACCAAATTAGAAAGAGATTTAGCCCCACAAGAAATACACGAGGTAATTAGCAAGTGGGATTTAAGCGCCACAAGTAATAAGAGTGGCAAACAAAGATTAGTGGTTGCTAGAGTAGAAGCAAAGGAGGCAGAAGAACTAACAAAAGCCCTTGAATTCACAGGTGAGAGGGACTTAGTCCGAGAGATCGACTCCCACCAAGTGATCCACGCCCTTAAACAACATGGCGATATAGCCAAAGAAGCGCAAAGAGGGCAAATTGCGATCAACTTAGAGGATATTAGCCACTACATAGACACCATAAAAGAAGCCGACTTTAAGCATATCCAAGATAATAGGCGCGTGTTATATGCTAAGCAAGTTAACGGGCATGTTGTTGTGATAGAGGAGGCGTTAAGCGGGCAAGATAAATTAAGATTTTTTGATATGTGGAAACAAAGAGGCAAGCTTAATAAGGAAGTATTGCTATCCCACAGCCAACGCCCTAACACGACTTCAAGCCTTAATCTTGAAGGCCATATGCCTAGCAATATCACGACCCCTCCTACGCCTTCCTCAAAGGGATACGACTTAGACCGAACTCTAAGCAGGGGTTATCAGCCAGAGGCTACTAAATCCCCCCTTAAAAGTCAAGAGACTAACACTAATAACTACATTGATGTAGAAGTGATCGATCACCCTAAAGCACTCCCCTACAAGACTACAGGACAGATTTATAAAGAGGCTAAAGCTAAGGGTTTAAGCTATGTAGAGTTTAAGGCTTTAAGAGATCAAGAAAAAGCCACTAGAGCCCTACACACCACAAGATACATTGAGTTTAAAAAAGCTGAAAGTCAAAACATTAAAGATTTGCTAGATTCTAGTAAACCCTTAAGAATGCTTAAACCTACTGAAATTACAGAGAGATTATTAGATCAGGTTAAAAAGCACAATGCTAAGGTGTGGGTTGGAGAACTTAAAGATTTAACATTAGCTAATCAACTTAAGCTAGATACAAACCACCCCATTAAAATTACCTTTAATGGTAGTTCACTTACCCATGTAGAAAAACAACACGGCCAACATTCCATTCACTATCTTAAAAACAAACAACCCCCAGTAGGGATACAAGATATTAGGGAGTATCCTAAAGTGATCAATGAGGCGGATGTAAGCAAGATTATAGAAAACAAAGACGGCCAAAAGCTATTAGCTAGTGCTAAACAAATTAACGGGTATTTTATGGTGGTAGAGACTATTAGCACAAAACACAATGAGCTAAAACTTAAAACACTTTATAAGGAAAATGGAGAGTGGAGTAAAAATAAAATCTTTAGCGATAATGGCAACATGGGTTTACGACTATCTAAAGATAGCGAAGACTCGCTAAGCCCTAAACCTAGTGTCCACTTAGACGCACGACCCCAAGTTACCACCCCCGATAGTAGTAGCCTCCCCCTTAAAAATCAAGATGAGTTAACCCCTGAAGTACAAGAACTTCTAACTAAAATTAGGCAGGATTGGAATAACAAAGTTAACAGCAATTCTAAAACAGACTTTCAAAAAGCCGTGAACAAACATTTAGGCTTAGAAAATGGTAATTATTCCCCTAATCTATCGCCTGATGTGAAAAAGGCCTTAAAGCATAGCTATGATCAAGATAGTTTGAGTATTGCTAAGGGAATTGAAATAGACTATCCGATTAAAGCCACCCAAACCCTACCCTACTTCAAAACCGCTTTAGAAAATCCAGATTATCTCTTGCAAAACTTAAGGGGGGAATTGAAATTTATAAAAAAAATAGATGAGGATCATTACGCGGTAGTGCAGTGGAATAGGTATTTTAACAGCTTTGATCCTAAAAAGGATACCCCATATTGGCGCTTAGAATTATGGGATCAAGAATCGCTAAAAAGTGAACTTAAATACACTAATTCAACCGACCCTATAGATTTAGCAAGAGGATTTACTAGCAAACAGATACATAATGGCCAATTAGGCTTTAGCAAAGAGGAAGTAAACAAATGGCGTTTAGAGGAACTAGAAAGAAGTAATGCACACAAAGCAGCATTACAAAAAGATATAGAGGAAATGGTCAAAGAAGAGACCTCAAAAAAGAACACTAAACCCAAAAAAGCCAAAGATTATAACCAGCCTGAAAAGATCAGTTTAGATAATTTATACAAAGTCTCTACAAATCTACCGGTGAATGCGAGCTTTGGGAAAAATTATACTTCCTATCGGTGGAATGGCAAGAAAGAAAAGGCCATTGAGGGGCTTTTACACTTAATGTATGAAAAAACGCGCAGGAGTGGCCAAATTGCCCCCGCATTCTACAGACAAGATTTAGGCGGCATTGATGTATATACACAATTTGAACTTAAAAGCATTGGAGGCTCTGGTATCAAAGATCAGCCCAGTAAAGGCCTAGAATTACTTAAAGATCAACCACAAGACTTTTTAACACCTGTTGGGCAAGCTAATAAAGACTTTCAAAAATGGCGCAACACCCATTTAGCAGCTTATATTACTAAAACGATCTTAGAGGGTGATGTAATAGAAGTAGGTCATAATAAAGTCATTTTGAGCATGAGAGATACCTACAATGGCAAGATATGGGATATTGAAGCAGGAATACATTTTACAAACAATGCAGACCCCAGCCAGCCTAAGCGTTATATGCTTGAGGAGTTTAAAGTTAGGGAAGTCAAAGAGAAACCCGCATTAAGTAGAAGTGAGGGAAAGACTTCCACTACTAAATCAGAAAATCAAGAAATCCCCCATAATAAAGCCTTTGGTACAAACTTTAAAGAGTTTTACCATGATCCTAAAGGGGCAATTGCTAAACTCATAGAGGTTAAAGAAGGCCAAGTTGCAGGGGCATTTTATAGAGAGGATTTAGGCGATATAGATTTGGTGTGGGGGGGAATTTAGAGATCAAGGTGGTAAGCTTAAAGGGCATGGACTAGCTAAGATCGTAGAAAAACACCTTGATGACTTTAAAGGGTTTGAGGGGAATAGTGCACTTGAGAAGTTAGGTAGGGGGTTGGAGGAAATAGTAGAAAATGGAAAAGTAGTTATGCAAGAAAACCAAAGAGCTACGATTGTATGGCACGAAGGGAAACACTTATACAAAGTGGGACTTAAAAATAATTGGATGGGCAAACCAACTAAAAATAGATGGATTGTAACCGCCTATCAAGATAACAAGGTGAAGGAGAAGCCTTAAAGATTATCCACTCCAAAGGCTTTACTAGTAACGAGACTCTGTTACTAAACTCCAAAAGAAACATTACCATAACACCCCTTAAATCCTAACATGAATATCAAACTTACCACCACCCTAACCTTGTTACTCACCGCCTGCACCCCCCCGCGTTATCTACCAAAAGGTTTATATCCCCACTAAGTGTAATATTATTAAGCCAGAGAGACCGCCTAAAAGTTTGCACTTTATAGATTATCTGAAAGAGTTGTTGATCTACACTGAAAGGCTAGAAAAAGATTTAGAGTTTTGCACAAAAGAGATTAAGCCCACACCTACAAACCCCGCACAAGTGGCACAATAACCATATCTAAACCATTAGAGAGCTAAAAAAGAGAAAAGGGGCAGAGTGTTGGAGGGGCTTAAATGGGGCTTAAATAAGAGAGATTTAAGCTTATAGAATTAGGCTTAGCTAGCTTGAGTGTGATAGGCTAAAGTTAAAAACACATAACTATGGACACTTGCTACAAGTGAGGCGCATTAATTAGCCTAGAGCTCCACACCGCCCAACAAATGCCCATAACAACGCGGGTTTAAAGGTGTGTGAGAGCTCTACTAGGTGAAATAACACCCTTAGAAAAAACATGGCTCTAGATAATGCTATTGTAAGAGTGCGCCCCGGAGCGCTAAGTGGGCGCTAGAGCCCCGCATTCACTCCCTACAATTCACAAATCCTAACCCTTTAAAGATTTTACAAACTTTGCTAATCTAGCTAAATCCGTTGCTGATTATTCCTTTGTAGAACGGATCTTGTGGCGGGTAACCCTAAACCTTCTAAATGGCACTTAGAAACACACTCTCCCGCCACAAGTAAAGGTTAAGAATGAAAAGTTACACAGAATTAGAACAAGATTTTAGAACCGATTTTAACCACGCACAAACCAGCATTGAGGAGTTTAAAAAGGCTAAAGCTTATTATCACGGGGAACAACTCCCCCCCGATGTGTTAAATATCATTGAGGAGCGTGGACAGACCCCGATTGTGGAAAATATCTACAAAATGATCATTAACAAGATTTTAGGCTATAAGATAAGTAGCATTCAAGAAGTTAGGCTAACTCCTAGACAAGAACAAGACAAGCCCTTAGCTGATCTGCTAAATGACTTACTCAAATACTTTTCCCAAAAGCGCAACTATGATAAGGAGATTATTAAGCGGGATAGAGATTTGTTAATGGGCGGGTTAGGCGTGATTGGGTTGTGGACAATAGGCGATAGTGAGGGCAATATTGATATTGAAATTAAGGCAATTAGCCCTGAGAGTTTCATTATTGATTATTTTAGCACCGATAGCAATGCCTTAGATGCTAGGCGCATGCATAAGATGTTAGTTGTAGATGAGGAAAGCCTAAAAAGATTATTGCCCGGTGTGGAAGTGGTGTATAACTACAGCCACAAGGAACGGCTAGCTAAGATTATTGAGAGTTGGTATATTGAATTTGAGGAAGCTAGTGGGGAATTAGTTTGGAACAGATATATTTGGGGACTAGAGGGGGGCGTGTATAAAGTTGAATCTAAACCCTTCAAAAATGGCTTAAACCCCTTTGTGGTGGCTAAATATTATGTAGATCAAAATAACAACTATTACGGCTTATTTAGAGACATTAAGCCCATGCAGGAATAACAACATCATATCAACTATGCGGAGAATCGCATGGGAAATATGATGGGGAGCTTTAAGGCGATGTTTGAGGAGGATAGCGTACTTAACATTGATGAGTTCGTAGAAAACATGGCTCTAGATAATGCTATTGTAAGAGTGCGCCCCGGAGCGCTAAAAGACGGCAAAATCCAATTTATGAATAATCAAGCCGACATAGCCGCGCTAAGTGCTAAGGCTGAACAAAAACGCAACCTTTTAAAGATACTAGCGGGGCTAAATGATGAAAGTTTAGGCATGGCTATAAATAGACAAAGTGGAGTGGCCATAGCCCAGCGCCGCGAGAGTGGGCTTATGGGATTGCAAAACTTTTTAAAAGTCAGTGATGACATGGATAAGCTGATCTATGAATTAGCGGTGTCTTTAATTAGCCACTACTTTACTAAAAAGCAAGTCTTTAGAATTGTAGATAAGAAAGTTGGCGATCGCTACTTTGGCATTAATGATAACCCTACTAACATGATCAGGCCTTGTAAGTTCGATCTTATCTACAAAACCCAACTCAAAATAGAAAGTAAAGATGAAAGATTTAGCCAATGGAATGAGTTACTCAAAATGCTTAGTGGTATTAGACCTGATCTAGTTCCTAACTTATTGCCGCTTGTGCTAAATGATTTAGATAGCCCGATAGTGGCTGATGTTGAGGAGGTGATAGCTCAGGCTCAAGAGGCACAGCAACAACAAGCAGAGGCACAAGCGCCTTATCAGCAACAACTCCAAGCCCTAGAAATGCAAAAGATAGCTGCACAAATTGCGGAGTTACAAGCTAAAGCCCAAAAATACAGCCAACAAGGCGCTTTAGTAGAGGCTCACACGGCTAGCGAGCAGATCAACCAAAATTTAGACTTAGCTAACTTAGCTGCAGCTCAAGATCAAGGCGTTCAAAACCCACAAGTTAGCCCCACAAAGCCCACCCATGCACAAGGGAGTAAATGGCAAAAGTATTTTAGTGCCCAACACCTAGAGTATTAGGCTAAAAAGAGGAAAGGAGCGGCGCAAAAATGCTAAAAAACCTTGAAAATCTTAAAGGTATACTTGATAGTAATAGGATTAAGTATTATGAGTATACTAGTATAAAATATACTAAGTTAAGGCTATCAAGCGAAACATACCCAAATATTTCACGCTAAACCATTCTACCTTATTAGCTAGGAGTTAACATGCAACCCCATATAGAATTTGACCGCGAGAAAATTAGAAAAGATTTTGGAAGTTTGCCTAAATTTGCTAAGGCTTATGGAATAAGCTTTGGAGTGCTTAGATACCGCCTTGATAACCCCTATTATATCCGTATGTTGGTATCCGATAAGGTATTTAGAGCCTTTGAGCAAATGGAAAAAGATGGCTATGTGCGCATAGTCAAATGGCTACAAAAGCCTAACCCTTGATAGATCGCTTAAATCTTAGCTAAATCCTTATCCAACCTAAACTCAAGGAAGTAGCATGGATAACCTAACACCACACGAACAAGCCCTTTTAGAACAATACGACGACTATTTAGCCTATCAGGGGGCACAGGGGGAGGATGAGACAGATTTTTACGATGATGATCAGAGCTTTAGCCAAGATAGCTCACCAAACAAGGATCAATAATGGCTAAAGCGATCTTAGAAACTAGCGGTAAATGTGAAAGCAATACCAGTTATGCACTCATTGAGGCTAACCGCGTCAAAGATATTTTTAAGGGCTCTAGTCTACCTAGCTACAACACGCAACACATCAAGCTCTTTGCTCTCCCTGCGGGGGAGGAGTATAAGTATGCTATAGGACAAGCGCTAAATGAGAATGGCGAGCTTGAGGAGCTTAGCCTAGATCAAGCTAAGGCCATGCAAATTAGCAAAGTGATAAGTGCCTTTGAGCTTGAGGTGGCTAGAGTGCAAAAAGAATACATCCCCTTAGATGAAGTGCTAACCTTTGAGTTGCAGTATCAAGAAGCCATGTTAGGCATTACCCAAAATACGCCCTTTATCAATGAATTAGCTAAAGTTAGAGGAGAAAACCGCATTGATCTAATCAATAAGATTAAAGAGAAACACGAGACCTACACTACAAAGTTAGCCACACTGCTAGGGAGCAAAGCTAAGGCCGTTAAGCAAATTGAAAACGCTAGCAACATTGAGGAAGTCATTAAGATCAACTACAGCGCCCCTCAACCAACTACCTAAATAAATGCCTTTAATCTTTGATAGAGGCGATAAGAAGTATAAGGCTTATGTGCGCAACTGGACAGCGCATTATAAAAGGCTTTATTGTGAGACCCGCGATAACTACAACCTAAGAATTGATGATTATACTTGTGAATGTAACGCTATTAGAGTGGCTAAGGCAAAGGCTGATGAACACTTTCAGGTATTTAGCGATGCCTTTAGAGGCGGCAATATCGGCAATATCATAGGCGCATTTATCAGTGCTATTATTGGCATAGGACTAGCGGTATTTACAGGAGGGGCTAGCCTAGTAGCAACTATTGTTAGCACCACTGCAGCTGTAACTAGTGCAGTTACTGCTATTGTGGGTAGTATTGCTATGGGAGTGCTCAATGAACATTCTAAGAATGCTATTAGATACTATCAAAACACCACTAGCAATATTGGCATAGCCACACAGATAGCCAAAAGCCAAACAAGCGCTAAAAATCCCCGTGTCAATGCGCTAATCTATCACCCCTACGAAATTCTAGCCGAAGGCAGTATCTACAAGGACGGAGCTCCGGGCAGTGTTAGCTATATTGGCATTGAGGCCTTTAACCCCATGCGTGGGATATTAGGCACTAAATCTATTAATGTGCTAGGTGAGAAAATTAACAACCGCGCCCATAGGCATATGGCAGGAAATGCCTACTATGACGGGCTAAATTTAGACATGCCAAAAGCCCAACATAACCTTTATAATCCAAAGAATATTGAGTATCTTAAAATTAAGATTGATAGCCGCATTAAGCAACTAGAACAAGGCTTTAAAATCCCAGCAGAGAACTACTTTGGAGCGTTTGATGAAGGAGGAAATCCACTGGGGAGAATGTATGAGGAACATAGCAAAGCTGACATTACACCCATAGTTAATCACATCAATACAGAAAGCTTTATTATCCAAAACCAATACTACCGCGAGGGAAAAAGACTACCACTATTTGAGAAAATGAACCCTCCGGGCAAAGTGCGAATCAGAAGTTTTTACGAATCTAAGGGATTAGTGCATGTTAGCCAATGGCGACAAGATTATGAATTTAGTAGGAAGTATTGGTATTGGTATGATTACGCCATTGATCAAGACGGCTATATCCAATATAAAAAACGCAATGATGAAAGCTATAATGAAGGCCATAAGGTTGGCGCTAAGGTGCTAGCCTTGCTGTGGTATGAACAAAACAGAGAACCTCCAAACATAAGCGAACTAGCCCAACGCTACCTAGACAAAGAGAAACTTAACCTAAGTGTAGATGAGGAATATAGCGCGCAAAGAGCTTATGAGGACTACCTAATAGAATATTGGCACTGCTTTAGCGTATATCTACTAGATGAGACCACTAATTTAAGGCCAAATGATAGCGCTTATAGAGATTGGTATTATTGGAAATATGAGGCGATAGTAGGATTTGATAATAAACGACAGAACTACTATGATACCATTATTCAAGTGCAAAGCTGGGATCAAGTCTTTTTCAACAGCATAGTAGAACAAAATGTATCACTTAATGAAGTGGAGATTAGAAAGCAAAACACCTTTAAAGCCTTTATACGGGCTAAACTAGCGGAGCAAGAAAACTTTTATCTTGCTTGTAAACATTTAAGTTCTTTGCTAGAAATAAATCCACAAGACTTACTGAAAAAAAACGCCGCACTATTTGATCAATACCCTCAAGCCTTCCAAATTTTGCCATTACTTTTAGCTATCAGAAATCCTTCTGAAAAAAAACGCCGCACTATTTGATCAATACCCTCAAGCCTTCCAAATTTTGCCATTACTTTTAGCTATCAGAAATCCTTTAGAGATCGTTTTAAACCCTTCAGGTCAGGAAGTACCACTACAAAGTTATTTAGATAGTGCTACGGGAGTTTGTACCTTTCTAACAGAAAGTGGGCTCATTTTAAGTTCGGGGCGTATCCACAATCTAGAGGATTTTATTTTTTGTATTGAAGTAGGACTAGATAGCAATGCGCGCAAAAATCGCAGTGGCTTATTAATGGAGGCACATTTAGAACATATTTTTAAGCAAGCGGGACTAAATTTTAAAACACAAGTGAGTACAAAGGAGTTTGAGGATTTGCATCGGAATTTTGGCAAGGATATTAAAAAATTTGATTTTGTGGTTTTTCACTTATCCTAGCCTTTTGGCCTACCAACATGCTAAAATGGCGGTGGAGGGAGTAAACTTAATGAGGTGGCTAGAGCCTATCAAGAACTTGCCTCACACTTTAAAAAACACGCACAGAAACGCTTTATTTGGATCACAGATGGGCAAGGGTGGCTGGAGGCCAAAAATAAACTTGAGGAGGCTTATAAGAGTGTGTGTATCTATAATTTAAGTCAATTAGAAAGGCTATTAGATGAACTCAAAACCTAAACCCATTTTTGTAAGCGAGGATTTTAAATTCACTCTCTACCACAACGATTGTAAAGAAATCTTGGCACATATGCCAGAGTGCTTTGATTTAATCTTTGCCGATCCGCCTTATTTTCTCTCTAATAATGGCCTCACCATTGAAAGCGGTCAGATTGTAAGTGTGAATAAAGGCAGTTGGGATCGATTAGAGGGAATTGATCAAATCCATGCGTTTAATTTAGAATGGCTTAGGCTTGCCAAAGAGGCGCTTAAACCTAGTGGCTCTATTTTAATCAGCGCTACCCAGCATAATCTCTTTTCTTTGGGGCTGGCCTTGCAAACTCTAGGCTTTAAACTCTTAAATACAATCACTTGGCATAAAAGCAACCCCCCGCCTAATTTTTCCTGCCGTACTTTAGTGCATGCTAGTGAGCAGATTTTATGGGCTAGAAAAAGCCCTAAACATGCCCATATCTTTAACTATGAGCGCATGAAAGCGTTAAATCAAGGTAAACAAATGCGCGATGTGTGGACTCTGCCCTCCATTGCATCTTTTGAAAAGAAATGTGGCAAGCACCCCACACAAAAACCTTTAAATCTGCTTTTGCGCCTGCTTTTAATGGCTAGTAACAAAGAGAGTCTCATTGGCGATCCTTTTAGTGGATCGAGCAGTACAGGCATTGCGGCTAATCTTTTGGGGCGATCTTTTGTGGGTATGGAGAAAGAGCAGGATTTTATTAAACTTTCTATCAAGCGCAGGCAAGAGCTTGAAGTGCATTTAGAGGATTTTAAAAAACTAGTACAAAAAATGGGGGTATTAGAATGCTAGATATTCCTTGTGTGATTTTAACCGGAGGCAAAAGCGCGCGCATGCAGGTTCAAGGAAAACAACAAGATAAAGCTTTGCTTCCCTTTGGCACTTATCCTAGCCTTTTGGCCTACCAACATGCTAAAATGGCGCGTCTTTTTAACCAAGTTTATATCAGCGCTAAAAAACCTTATGCACTCCAAGCCAATTATATTTTAGATGAAAAGATCGATCTATTTAGCCCTTTACTTGGGGTTTATAGCGCTCTTAAAACACTTAAGCAAAGTATTTTTATTCTCCCAATAGATATGCCCCTTGTAGGCCAAAAAACGATTAATGCACTCTGTGCTCGTGCTTCTCAAGCAGGCGTGATTTATGCTAAAAGTGCACAAACCTTTTATTTAATCGGGTGTTGGCAACCTAGCATGCTGGAGGTTTTACAGCACTTGCAGATTAATACGCCCATGCGCCAAATCCTTGCTCGGGGTTTAGCCCTAGAGGTAGAAGAGGGTTTAGAGTTTAGTAACTGCAACACCTATACAGATTACCAAAACGCCCTAGCGCATTTAAAGGATAGCCATGACAGATGAGGAAAAAACAGAACTCCCCTCAGCTAAAAAGATTGAAAAAGCCCGTGAAGAGGGCAATGTTGCTAAAAGTATAGAGGTTTTAGGGTTTTTAGGCTTATTAGCTGGCTTTGGGGGGGTTTTTGCTCTCTTTAAAGTTTGGTTAGATGGCTTTGAAAGCATGTTTAGACAGTCTTTACGCTACATTGCTTTAGATTTCACGCCCCATAATTTACATGTTCTTGCGCTGCAATTATTCAAAGATATTTTATGGATTTTATTACCCATTCTTGGTTTGCTAGCCTTAGTGGCGTTTTTATCTAATGTACTGCAATTTGGCTTTTTATTTAGCCCTAAGGCCATTGCGCCTAAATGGATGAAAATTAACCCCATTCATGGCTTTAAAAATCTCTTTAGTCTCAAACGGCTTTTAGAGGGGCTACTTATCACGGCTAAGGTTTGTATTGCCTTTGTTTTGGGTTTTGTACTGGTGTATTCGTTTATAGATGAGTTAGGCGGGGTGGCGCGGTTTGACTTTAGAGATCAGGCATTGTGGTTTAGGGGTAAGGCTTTAGAACTCATCGCTAGTTTGTTATTTTTATTTTTAATCACCTCTTTATTAGATTTTCTACTCAAACGCAGGCAGTATATCCAGTCGTTAAAAATGAGCAAGCAAGAGATCAAAGATGAGTACAGACAACAAGAGGGTAACCCTGAAATGAAGGCTAAAATCAAACAGCTCATGCTTAAAAATTCCATGAGCAAGATGATGGCAGCTATCCCTAGCGCCAATGTCGTGGTAACTAATCCAACCCACTATGCTATTGCCTTGCGCTTTGAGGAAAAAGATCCAGCCCCGGTGGTGGTGGCTAAGGGCATTGATCACTTAGCTATCCGCATTAAAGGCATTGCTAGAGAACATGGGGTAGAAATTATAGAAAATCCCCAACTAGCCCGCGAACTTTATAAAGAGGTAGATGTAGATGAGGTGATTCCTAAAGTGTTGTTTGAAGCGGTGGCGATTGTTTTTGCCCAAGTTGCCCATATTGAACAAATGCGTAAAAAGCAACAAAGTACCTAATAAAGATATTTTTAGCCTAAGGATACTCCCTACCCACCCGCTAAAGTGGGATTTGTTGCCAAAGTTGACTAAAGAGATAGGCGATAGAGTTTTTTACGCTCTGAAGAGCTAGCGATGTTTAAAAGTTTGCGGTATTTTGTAATGGTGCGGCGTACCATTTTTAGCCCGAATTTTTGTTCTACTAATTTTAAGATTTGTAAATCGCTCATGGGTTGTTGGTGGTCTTCATGTTTAATGAGCTCTAAAAGAAATTCTTTAATAGAGGCATTAGAAATATCCCCCTCTAAGGCGGTGGTAAAAAAGCTTTTAATCGGGAAAACTCCCCGCGAGCATGCTAAATACTTATTAGAAATTGCCCTAGAGATCGTGCTAGCCGAGTAGCCAAATTCATTAGCAATATCTACCAAACGCATAGGTTTAATGGCCTTTCCTTTAAAAAAGTCGTACTGATACTCCACTAGCATTAATCCAATTTTTTGGATAGTTTGCCGGCGCATTTGTAAGGCATCTACTAAATCCCTAGCCTCTTTAAGTTTTTCACGCAAATAGGCGCTATTTTCCCGGATATGCTTCTCCTCTATCACCACTTTTGGGTAATAACTATCATTGAGTTGTACATAAATGCCCCCCTCTTGTTCAAGCACTAAAATATCCGGAATAACGGGAGGTAGATTTTCTTTAAAATCTAGGGCGGGAGGGTTTTTAAAAGAAGTGATGATCTGCATAGCCTTTGTGTAATGGGATAAATGGCTAAAATTTTTATGATCCTCTAAATTGTGGATAATTTTGATACAAAGATCATAAATGGGCGTATCTAGCTCATCGTGGTGATCTAGTTGGAATAAAAAACTCTCTTGTATATTGCACGCACCAATACCCGGGGGGTCTAAATAAGCAAAGCGCTGGCGTACGCTTTCATAGGTTTTAGTACTCACCCCTAAATGCGCAGCTTGCACCGTACTATCACCCTCAAAATACCCTTCGCTATTTAGATTATCTATAATGTCATTGGCAATTTGTACCGAAAGAGGTGTTGGGAAAAGAGGGGGGAGGATTTGTTCATGCAAGCTTTCATATAAAGTTTTAGAATAGGTGCTTAACATCTCTATTTTAGTTCCCAAAGCACTTTTTAAAGAATAAGGGCGCTGTATCTTGGATTTAAACGCGCTAAAATCCTCCTGCAAGCCACTTTGTACATGTACAAAGGGATTATCCTTAGCACAAATCTGCAAGGTTTCCTCAAGTTCTAAAGGATCGCTTTGTAAAATGGGTAACCAACTCTTTAAAGTTGCAGAGAGTTTATTTTTAAGTAAAGATCTAGCGCGTAGTGATCCCATGCTAAGCCTTGAAATGCTCGCCTAAATAGTATTTACGCACTAAGGCATTTTCATAAATCTGAGCGCTATTGCCACTAGCTAGCAAAGTACCGCTTTTAATCACATATGCGCGGTGGCACACGCTTAAAGTTTCGCGCACATTGTGATCGGTAATAAGCACCCCTATTTTTCTCTCCACTAAATGCTCAATGATCTTTTGAATATCTAACACCGCGATTGGATCAACCCCCGCAAAAGGCTCGTCTAATAAAATAAATTTGGGGTTTTTAATCAATGCCCTAGCAATTTCTACCCGCCGCCGCTCCCCTCCACTTAAAGACATACCCCTTCGATCTTTAATTCCTTGAATATTAAAGGCCTCTAACATTTCCTCAATTTTAGAAGAAGCCTCTTTAGAGGTTTTAAAAGTGGTTTGGGCTGCTAGCATCAAATTATCCTGTACACTTAAATCCTTAAAAATACTTGACTCTTGGGGTAAATAACCTATGCCCATGTTAGATCGCTGGTGCAAGGGATAACTTGAGAGGTCTTGATCGTTTAAATACACCTTGCCTCCGCTGGGCTGTAACAAACCACAAATCATGTAAAAGGTCGTGGTTTTACCTGCACCATTTGGCCCCAGTAAACCCACCACCTGCCCGCTTTCTACTTCCAAAGAAACATCAAAGACGATCTTTGTTTTCTTAATCTGTTTGCTTAGATTTTCCGCTCTTAATTTATCCATGTCTTAACTTATAATGGCATGTGTGTTGCGTACGCTTTAAACTCAAAATAAATGGATCAAACCCAAAAGAGCGCAATAAAGAGTATAAAGCCTCTCCTCCCCACTCAATAAAATGCACCCCTTTTTGCTCTAATTTTTCTAAAATGCCTAAAGTGAATAACTCCTCTACTTCTTTAAGGTAAAAATCATAATGGTAGATACAAAGAGTAGGGGATTGATAAACATGCAAGAGAGTAAAAGTAGGCGAAGTGGCTAGAGGGGCGTTTAAGACTTTGCAATAATGCTGGATTAAAGTCGTCTTACCACTGGCTAGATCGCCTTGTAATAAAAAAATACAGGGAAGAGTTTGGGTGTACTCCTCTAAAGCTAGCACGACTTGATCAATTTGATCTAAATTAGCCTGCATGTCTAACATTAACTATCCTCAACCTCACAATCTGTAGTACCCAAATTCTCCTGCATGGCTTTCATTAGATCTTGGTGATCTTGCATAAACGCGTGGCTAATCTCTGTTTCTGGCTTGGCCTGCACCTTAATAGCCTCTATTTTAACCCCTTTACCATAGAATTTTTGTATACATGGTTCGATCAAACTATGGTAATGCTGGTTTAAAATCTTTTTAGCCGGTTCATCTGCACTAGAATGCCACTTTAAAACACCCTCAGAAAAAGAGTGAAATGTAATGAATCGCTCAAAGACTTTACCCAATTCTTGGTTATCTTGGTAGAGTTGTTTAATAAGTTGTGTGAATAATTCTTGCGGGCTAGATTGAGGGGGTGGTGTTGTTAAAGAAGTGTTGGTTTCTTGCATGCTAGATTGCATTTTAAGGGCGCTAAGTGCTAGTACAAACCCCCCATCTGCTCCCCAGTATAAGAGTTGTTTAGCCTTAGCTAAAATCTCAATAAAGAGGCCGGATAATTTTAAAGAAAAACGACCCTGTAGTACCGCCTCTTTTAAAAAAACCCCCATTTCCTCTAAAACCATAGAAATTTCATACTCCTCTAACGCTTTTAACATGTCTTTTAAAACATCTTCTTTACACTCCACTATAGCCTTAAAAAAATCCTCTAAAATCTGTGTATTTACCATGCCAAGCATTTGGCTTACACCCTGCGCACTAATATGCTGGTTGGTATAACTAATGGCCTGATCGCTTAATGTTAAAGTGTCTCGTAAACTCCCCCCCCCACTTCTAGCCAGTATCTCTAAAGCGCTTTGCTCATAAGAAACCCCCTCTTGATCTAAAATGGATTGGAGGCGTTGCACAATAGCTTTAGGGGCGATTTTTTTAAAGTGAAAATGTTGGGTACGGCTTAAAATGGTGGCGGGTAATTTATGCGGATCGGTGGTAGCTAAAATAAATTTAACATGCGCGGGGGGTTCTTCTAAGGTCTTTAATAGCGCATTAAATGCCTCTTTAGTGAGCATGTGGGCTTCATCAATCATAAAAATTTTAAAACGACCCAAGCTAGGCTTATACTTTGTTTGTTCAATAATGTTGCGCACATCTTCAATCCGCCGGTTAGACGCGCCATCTATTTCTATAATGTCTAAATGGCGATCTTTAAGGGCATCTAGGCAATTTAAACAGCTATCACAAGGTATGCTACTAGGTCCTTTTTCACACTGCAAAGCCCGCGCAAAAATGCGCGCTGTGCTAGTTTTACCACTCCCGCGTAAACCGCTAAACAAATACGCATGGGCTAAACGCGCGTGATCAAGGGCTAGGCTTAAAGTGTTAGAAACACTTTCCTGTCCGATTAAATCCTTGAAATGCTTAGGGCGGTATTTAAGCGCAAGAGTCAAGGGCACACCTTTAGGATTAATGCAACATTATAGCCTAAAGAGGTGGGTTTCTCAAACAAGTTATGCTAAGATCAGCGTATTTTTTAAAATTTGAGGAGATCATGGTAGGTCGTTTATTTTTAGCGGTGATGCTGGGTTTAGAGCTTACTTTTGCAGCCACTTTGCCTCCTATTAAAGGCAGAGCTTTAGCGCTAACTAGCCATCCTTTAGCAGATAAAATTGGGCAAAAAGTTTTAGATGAGGGCGGTAATGCCATTGATGCGGCGGTGGCTATTGGCTATGCTTTAGCAGTGGTACACCCAGCAGCAGGCAATATCGGCGGAGGTGGGTTTGCGTTAATCCATTTAGCCAATGGCGAAAACATTAGCCTAGATTTTCGCGAAAAAGCGCCTATGAAGGCTAGTAAAAACATGTATTTAGACAAAAATGGAAGAGTGATTCCTAATTTAAGCACCGATGGCTATTTGTCCGCAGGGGTACCGGGCACTGTAGCGGGTTTAAGTGCGATGTTAGAAAAATATGGCACGCGTAAACTAGCAACTTTGATAGAACCAGCAATAGAGCTAGCCCAAAATGGCTTTAGGCTCACAGAAAGACAAGGGCAGACTATTTTAGAGGCAAAGCCTCGCCTTTCTAAATATGCCAGTAGCCGTAAATACTTTTTAAAAAAGGGAATGGTGTCTTATAAGGCTGGGGATTTACTCGTACAAAAGGATTTAGCTAAAACCCTTACTCTTATTAAAGATCAAGGCCCCTCTGCCTTTTATCACGGCAAGATAGCCGATCTCATCGTAGAGGACATGCGCAAAAATGGGGGGATCATCACTAAGAAAGATTTAGCTAGTTATAAAGTGGTGTGGCGCAAACCAGTGGTGGGGACTTATCGGGGTTATAAAATCATCTCAATGGGACCGCCTAGTTCAGGAGGCACGCATTTAATTGAAATTTTAAACACAATGGAAAATGCCAATATCCACGATTTAGGCTTTGGTTCGAGTCAAACAATTCATATCATGGCCGAAGCCGAGCGCCAAGCTTATGCGGATCGATCGGTTTACATGGGCGATCCAGATTTCATGAATATCCCGCTTGAAAAGCTTATTAGTAAAGCCTATGCTAAAAAAATCTATGAAAATATCAAACCTGACAAGGCCACCCCTAGTACACAAGTCCACCCGGGCTTAGGCCAACTCCATGAAGGGCAAAACACCACCCACTATTCAGTAGCTGATAAATGGGGGAATGCGGTGAGTGTTACCTACACGATTAATGCTTCTTATGGGAGTGCAGCAGCTATTAATAAAGCAGGCTTTTTACTCAATGATGAAATGGATGATTTTTCTATCAAGGCCGGCACGCCAAATCTCTACGGGGTCATAGGCGGAGATGCCAATGCTATTGAGCCTAATAAACGGCCTCTTAGCTCTATGTCGCCTACTATTGTGCTTAAAAATAATAAAGTCTTTATGGTGGTGGGTAGTCCGGGCGGGGCGCGTATCATCACAACGGTACTACAAGTGATTAGTAATGTTATTGATCATGGCATGAATATCTCGCAGGCTGTGGGGGCTGCGCGCTTTCATATGCAATGGCTACCAGATGAAATCCGCACCGAACCTTTTGGAATGGTAAAAGATGTAGAGGAAAATTTAGAGAAAATGGGCTATAAGGTTGTGGTTAAACCGGTGATGGGAGATGTGAATGCCATTGTTATTGATTCTAAAAGCCACATCATGTATGGGGCTCAAGATCCACGCAAGGAATTTTAAATGCAACAACATTTAGAAGGTTCTCTTTTAGAAGAAATTAGGGGTAAGGCGTGTGTTTTACAGGTGCTTGAAAATGAAGAACTAGGGCTAATAGGGCGTGTTAGCGGATCACAAGAGGCGTTATTTGTACAAAAGGATTCTTTTATGCAAAGCGAATTACTCGCCCATGTGGGGGCTTGCGTGCTTGTTGAGGGGCAAAATGCACTTGTAGTGGGGGGGTTTGATTTAGAGATGGCCTTTGAACTCTTTAAGCATGATTTGCAGGTGGATTTTGTGCAAGAGGAGTATAGGATTTTAGAAGCCCTCGCGCCTTTTTTTGCACATTTCCAAGAAACCCGCGATCACCCCCATTTTAAGCACTACAGCCAGATTTTAGACTTAGAGGTTAAAAAGTATGATCTGATCATTTCTCTAAGTCCACTGAATGCCCACCAAATAGATGGCTTACAACGCATGCTAAGCATGCAAGGGATTTTAATCTGCGCCTCTTACCACCCACTCTTAAAACAGCAAAATTTTAAAAACGCTTTAGAGGCGCTAGCGCCTTTTTTTGCAGTGATCATGCCCTTTTTTAACCCCTACTCTTTAACACCTGCTTATTTTCTCTTTGCCTCCAAACATTTCCACCCAGAGGCAGATATGATCTTACAAAAAATAGACATGCTTGAAGATCTCAGGCACTATAATGCTATGTTGCACCAAGCCGCCTTTGCCCAGCCTAACTGGTTTTATCCAACCTACAAAGGGCTTTTAAAGAATTGAAACATGCCTTTGTACTCACCGGAGGGATAGCCACAGGCAAGAGCACAGTAGGCAATCTTTTAAGTTTGCATGGGTTTAGTGTGCTAGATGCAGATAAAATTGCGCATGGACTCTTTGAAGCACACAACCAAGAGATTGCAAAAATGTTTATGGACAAGCAAAGTATTAGCCGTCAAGAGCTCGCCCCGCTTATCTTTAATAACCAAGAAGCCCGCGCCAAATTAGAGGCCTTTTTGCACCCCAAAATCCGCGAGCAAATGCTTAAAAGTGCGCAAGAATTAGAGAAACACAATAAGCCTTATTTTTTAGATATTCCGCTTTATTACGAAATTGAGGGGATTAAACATTATGGGATTTCTCAGATCGTGCTTGTTTATGCACCCAGAGCCTTACAAATAGAGCGCCTACAAAAGCGAGATAGCCATTTAAGTTTAGAACAGATAGAAAAGCGCCTAAGTGCCCAACTAGATATAGAGTTTAAAAAATCCTTAGCTCCATTGAGGCTAGCGAGGCGGTACGCATCGCCTATTTTGATACGGCACATCTCTTAGTTATCCAAAAAAATCTGCTGAGCTAATATTTGATACCAGATAGCAAACACGCCATAGCTGCCTATTATGTTTTAAGCACAGCAGAGGCAAGTTCTAATTTAGCGCGCTTTGATGGGGTGCGCTATGGCAGGCGTGCACAAGCCCATAACCTTAAAGAACTCTATATTAAAAGCCGGAGCGAGGGCTTTGGGGCGGAGGTGAAACGGCGCATTATATTAGGTAATTTTGTGCTCAGTAGCGGGTATTTTGATGCCTACTATCTAAAAGCAAAGCAAGCCCGCGCCTTTATCAAGGCTGACGGCTAACTTTTAATCGCGATTTGCTAAGATTAGAAAATTTTTACAATCTAAGGAGAAACATGCTAAGTCTCAAACAAGCCATGTCTTTAGGTGGCTCAGATTTAGAGCAACTCAAAAAAGAAATCAGCCAGAAAGTCCAAGAGAATTTAGAACTCAACGCCTACATCTGCTCCCCAGAGGCAAATACAGGAGGCGTACCCATTCTCATTAAAGATAACATTAATGTGGAGGGCTGGGAGATCACCTGTGCTAGCCGGATTTTACAAGGCTATAAAGCCCCTTATAGCGCCACCGCCATTATAAACTTGCAGCAAAATGGAATGTGTGCCTTTGGACGGGGTAATATGGATGAGTTTGCTATGGGTAGTACTAGCGAATCAAGTTTTTATGGGCCCGTGAAAAACCCTAAAGATTTAGCCCGCGTGGCTGGGGGGAGTTCTGGGGGTTGTGCGAGTGCTGTAGCGGGGGGATTAGCCATTGCTGCGCTTGGGAGTGATACAGGTGGATCGATTCGCCAACCGGCTAGTTATTGTGGCTGTGTAGGGCTTAAGCCCACTTATGGGCGGGTGAGTCGCTATGGTTTGGTTGCTTATAGTTCTAGTTTAGATCAAATAGGACCCTTAACCCAAAATGTAGAGGACTGCGCGCTTTTATTAGACGCCATTAGTGGATACGATCCACACGATTCAACAAGTGCCAAGTTAGAGAACCCTTTAACCTTTAAAAATCTCAATAAAGAGCGGCGTTTAAAAATTGGGGTGTTGAATAATTATTTAGAAGAGGCTAGCGAGGCGGTACGCATCGCCTATTTTGATACGGCACATCTCTTAGAGCAAATGGGGCATACAATCGTGCATCAAGAAATAACAGATAGCAAACACGCCATAGCTGCCTATTATGTTTTAAGCACAGCAGAGGCAAGTTCTAATTTAGCGCGCTTTGATGGGGTGCGCTATGGCAGGCGTGCACAAGCCCATAACCTTAAAGAACTCTATATTAAAAGCCGGAGCGAGGGCTTTGGGGCGGAGGTGAAACGGCGCATTATATTAGGTAATTTTGTGCTCAGTAGCGGGTATTTTGATGCCTACTATCTAAAAGCAAAGCAAGCCCGCGCCTTTATCAAGGCTGAGTACAACAAACTGTTTAAAGAAGTAGATGTTATTTTAGCCCCCGTAGCTCCAGATATTGCGCCTAAATTTAACGCCCATACTAGCCCCTTGCAGATGTATTTAAGCGATGTATACACCGTGGGAGTGAATTTAGCCGGTTTACCCGCTCTTTCCTTACCCGTAGCACAGAGTAAGGAGGGCTTGCCCATTGGCATGCAACTTATCGGGCGTGCTTTTGCAGAACAAGATATTTTAGATGTGGCCTTTGGTTTGGAGGAGGAAGTAGATTTTGTGTTTAAAGGAGAAGTATGCAAATAATTCAAAAAGCCTTGACTTTTGAAGATGTCCTTCTTGTGCCATGTTTTTCTGCTGTATTGCCCCAAGAGGTGAGTGTACACTCGCGTTTAAGCGTGCACATTGATTTAAATATCCCCTTTATTAGCGCGGCAATGGATACGGTAACAGAATACCAAAGCGCTATTGCTATGGCCAGATTAGGCGGTATTGGTGTGATTCATAAAAACATGGATACTAATTCGCAAGTAGCACAGGTTCTTAAAGTTAAAAAGAGTGAAAGCGGGGTGATTCACGATCCGATTTATATCTATGCAGACGCGAGTTTAGCAGAGGCTAAAGAGATTACAGATAATTATAAAATCTCAGGTGTACCTGTTGTGGATAAGGAAAGTAGGTTAATTGGTATCTTGACAAACCGCGATCTGCGCTTTGAAACAGATTGGGCTAAAAAAGTAGAGGAGGTGATGACTAAAGCCCCGCTTATCACGGCTAAAGCAGGCGTGAGTTTAGAGCAGGCTCAAGCCATCATGCACAAACATAAAATAGAAAAACTCCCCCTTGTAGATGAAAACAACATTTTAAAAGGGCTCATCACCATTAAAGATATCCAAAAGCGCATTGAATACCCACAGGCCAATAAAGATCATCTAGGGCGTTTACGGGTGGGTGCAGCTATTGGGGTTAAACAAATTGAGCGGGCGCGTGCTTTGGTTAAGGCTGGGGTAGATGTGTTGGTGCTAGATAGCGCGCATGGGCATTCTTTAAATGTGATTAAAACCCTAGAGGCGATTAAAAAAGAATTAGCCGTAGATGTGGTGGTGGGTAATGTCGTAACCGCACAGGCGAGTAAAGATTTAATCAATGCAGGAGCCGATGCGATTAAAGTAGGCATTGGTCCGGGGAGTATTTGTACAACCCGCATTGTAGCTGGTGTAGGTATGCCTCAGATGAGTGCAATTGATGCATGCTATCAAGAGGCAAGCAAACATAATATCCCCATTATTGCCGATGGCGGGATTAAATATTCAGGAGATGTAGCTAAGGCTTTGGCTGTGGGGGCGTCATGTGTGATGATTGGGAGTTTATTAGCCGGCACAGAAGAATCCCCCGGAGACATGCTCATCTATCAAGGACGCCAATATAAAAGTTATAGAGGCATGGGCAGTATTGGGGCGATGAGTAGGGGCAGTTCTGATCGCTATTTTCAAGAGGGGCTAGCCTCTGAAAAACTTGTACCAGAGGGCATTGAGGGGCGCGTGCCTTACAGGGGTAGGGTGGCTGATATTCTTTACCAGTTAGTGGGGGGTTTGCGATCGTCTATGGGTTATTTGGGCGCTAAGGATATTCCCACCCTCACTAAAAACGCCCAGTTTGTACAAATCACACAAGCCGGTCTTAAAGAATCCCATGTACACGATGTAGACATCACTAAAGAAGCCCCCAATTACCACGGATGAACCGAAATAAAATTTTTAGGGTAAAATACCCCCTTTTAAACCAAAAGATGAGGTTATTTGGATGGATTATTACGAACTTTTGGGTGTGGAAAGAAGCGCGAGTAAGGAGGCCATTAAAAAAGCCTTCAAACAGCTAGCCCGTAAATACCACCCTGATTACAACCCGGATAATAAAGAGGCAGAGGAAAAATTCAAACGCATTAGCGAAGCTTACAGCGTACTTAGCGATGATGAAAAGCGCCAAATTTATGATCGCTATGGCAAAGAAGGCTTAGAGGGTAGAGGTATGGGGGGATTTAATGATCTCTCAGATATTTTTTCTAACCTGTTTGGGGAGGATTCGATTTTTGGTAACGCCTTTGGTTTTGGCAATGCCACAAGGCAAAAACAATCCAAAATCCCTAAAGATCTGCGCATGCCCTTAAAACTTAGTTTTAAAGAGGCGGTTTTTGGCTGTAAAAAAACTATTAAACTAGACTATAAGACCCTGTGTTCTACTTGTCAAGGGAGTGGGGCTAAGGCGGGCAAATTAGAAACCTGTAGCAGTTGTAAAGGCAGAGGGCAGACTTTTATCCAACAGGGTTTTATGACCCTTTCTAGTACTTGCCCTAGATGCCATGGAAGCGGGGAAATTGTGGCAGAAAAATGCAGCGCATGTAAGGGGGAGGGCTTTAGCTTAGCCCAAGAGAGTTTTGAGATCAATGTGCCTGAGGGAATCGATCAACAAATGCGTATCCGCGTGTCTTCTAAAGGCAATGAATACAAAAAGGGCATGCGCGGGGATTTGTATGTGGAGGCGGTGGTTGGAGAAGATGAGCATTTTGTGCGCGATGGTAGCCAAATTTATATAGAGGTACCGGTTTTTTTTACCTCTATTCCACTGGGCAGTAAAATTATGGTGCCCTCCCTTAAAAAGGAATTAGAGCTACAAATCCCGCCTAATACAGGCGATCGCGCGCAGTTTGTGTTTAGAGGCGAGGGGGTAAAAGATGTGAATACGGGGCGTTATGGCGATTTGATCGCGGTGGTAAAAATTATCTATCCTAAAAAGCTAGAGGAGAAACAAAAAGAGCTCTTACTCAAACTCCATGAAAGCTTTGGCTATGAAAGCGAACCATATAAAAATGTCTTTGAGGTGTGTTATGGCAAAGTCAAACGCTGGTGGCAAGATCTCACCAAGAGCAAGGAGGCGTAGGGCTAGATTGCGCAGGGTAGGCTCTGCAATGTCCTATCCTATGATTATGGAACGCAGATTTACTAGAAAACTTTTGAATGCCTAGAGAAACGCTCCCCCTCTACCACTTCTTGCCTTTACACTCCCGCGCCTTAGCCTCGTTTAATTTTTAGGATTTGCTAGGTGTTGTTTTGTTATTTACGCTCACAAGGCTAACCGCGCTAGAATTAAAAAAGTCTTTTAGGAAAAATTTCATGAGCTTACTTTTTGGATTAGCATGCGTTTAAACTTTGACTTGCCTCCAATATAGGGCATATACTGCGTTAGTTTTGCAATTTTAAACCCACACTCTAACACACCATTTAAAATAGGATTGGTTGACACTGCAAAGGGTAAATCGTAGTCGTTAGGGATATAGCTATTATCCACGAGTAAAGTCCCGCTATCATCAAATCTTTTATACACATCAGGAATCTCCTCAAGGGGGACAAACTTTAGTCTAGCATTATTAACTCTATTTTTAATGGAAAAATTAGTAAAAAATGCCCTGCTGCGCGCACTAACTGGCGTTTAGGGGTAAGAAACCAATCCACACGGGTATACCCTTTCCTCTCTACTTTGTGGGCAAAATAGGAAATGCGTAGCTTTTTCTTAGCGTAGCTTTTTCTTAAGTGAAGCTTTTTTTGAGTAAACTTCCCCTTAGCATAGCTTGTAGTAAAGCTTTTAGCATAGCTTTCTCTTAAGCTTTTATAAACTCTCTTAAGCTTTCATAAAAGCAAACTTTAACTTTCTTTGTAACTTTGCCACACACAAAAGCTTAGTGTGCTTTATTTCATGCGCTCCCTCTTTGGTGAAAATATAACCTTTCACTCCTGCATTAAATAAATCCTGTTGGCTACCATAATGGGTGCAAATGAGTTTTTTAAGCTTTAATCTAAAGAAATGCCTTAAAAAATACAGGGCAAAAGCAGATGAATCTGTATAGTCTCTCCTCTCTCCTATAGCATCATCGCAGTTACAAAACACAACTTTATCTTGCCATATTTTTAAAGGATAGTTTGCTAACTCAACGAAGTTTTTGTTTCTTGACCACTTCTATCCTTTAAGCCAACATAAATAAGAACATTTTTTGTTGTTTTGGCTTATCATTTTATTAAAGGAAAAACATGGCGTGGTGATGGGCTTGACTTCTTGTTTTTGCTTGGGTGGCTTGCTACTAACCTTAGCGATAAAATGTGCATGCGCGCTAATAAAGCTAACATAGGTTTCAAAAAGACTTGGGTTAAAAAAATAAATCTCTGAGGGGACCTGCTCTCTTAAATGTGCAAACGCGTTTTTCATATCTTGCTCAATTACGCGCATGTTAGCAACCTCACATGTAAAAAGATAGCTATAGGTCTGCTCACTTGACTTACCTGTGATGTGGTTATATTCTTTCAGCCGCCTCTCTAAATTATTTGTAATACCTATTTTACACTTGCTCTTTTCTAGGTTGGATTGGACTATGTAGAGATATTGTTTCATGCGCTTCCTAAAGGTTTAAAGAAAAAGTTCTTTAGCATTTTAACACACACGAAGCACTGATAGATTGATAGATTAATGAGTATAAATAGCTATTAGTTTTTTAACAATCCCCCGCATCACCCTACTTTCCCACTCTTGCAAAGAGCAGTATCATCGGCGTTAGAGAGCTTGACTTCCAGGTTCGGGATGGAGCTGGGTATTTCCTCTCTACTAGGGACACGGGAGAAAAAAGCGTAGCTTTTTCTTAGCGTAGCTTTTTCTTAAGTGAAGCTTTTTTTGAGTAAACTTCCCCTTAGCATAGCTTGTAGTAAAGCTTTTAGCATAGCTTTCTCTTAAGCTTTTATAAACTCTCTTAAGCTTTCATAAAAGCAAACTTTAACTTTCTTTGTAACTTTGCCACACACAAAAGCTTAAATTGTTTAAAACTTTGGGTATTGAGATCAGTCTGCCAAAGGTAATGTGTGCGCATCTAGTGGGATTGCCACCTTTGAGAGCGAAGTTTATAACCTTTATAGACAAGGGCACAGTACCGCTAGCTGTACCTTTAATTTTGATGGGCATAGAACCTTGATTTGAAAACCTATTTCTAGATAAATCCATAAGGGCTACCCTCTACTATAGCTTTTAAATAACGCGCTTATCTGCTACTTCTTAGTCTAAACGAAGTTTTTGTTTCTTGACCACTTCTATCCTTTAAGCCAACATAAATAAGAACATTTTTTGTTGTTTTGGCTTATCATTTTATTAAAGGAAAAACATGAAATTTATTTTAGCCC
The DNA here is from genome assembly GCF_026000295.1 of Helicobacter suis HS1. Lineage (NCBI taxonomy): Bacteria > Pseudomonadati > Campylobacterota > Epsilonproteobacteria > Campylobacterales > Helicobacteraceae > Helicobacter > Helicobacter suis. The sequence continues at coordinate 1,662,832 of NZ_AP026769.1, forward strand.
CCGATTCTTTTAAAGAGAGCATGAGTGCTAAAGAAGCGGCTGAGGCCATGCAAAGAGGGATTAAACGGGCAATGCCTGAGGCGCTTTGTGTGCGCGTGCCTATGGCTGATGGAGGTGAGGGGACTTTAGAAAGCTTATTAGAAAGCAGAGACGCAGAGAGGGTTTTAGTAGAGGTAAAAGATCCGCTTATGCGCAAAGTGCAAGCAAGCTATGGGATTTTAGAGGGAGGTAAAAGTGCTGTGATTGAAATAGCACAAGCAAGCGGCATTCATTTAGTAGACAGAGAGCAAAGAAACCCACTTATAGCAAGTTCTTATGGAGTAGGTGAGCTGATTAAAAACGCGCTAGATAGAAAAGTTAAGCATATTTTAATCGGACTTGGAGGGAGTGCAAGCAATGACGGGGGCGTGGGGATGTTAAGAGCTTTGGGGGCGCGCTTTTTAGACAAAGAGGGCAAAGAGCTAGAAGAAGGCGGTGCAGCGCTGAAAAATTTAAATCACCTTGATTTAAGTGCCTTAGATTCCCGGCTTAAAAGTGTGGCTATTGAGGTGGCTTGCGATGTGAATTGTGAATTGGTAGGAGAACAAGGGGCTTCTATGATCTTTGGGGCACAAAAGGGGGCTAGTGCAAGCATGATTAAAGAGCTAGATACAGCCTTAAGCCATTATGCACAAACAATTGTAGCTGGAGCGGGAGCAGCTGGTGGGCTTGGAGCGGGGACTTTGCTTTTAAATGCCCATTTACAAAAAGGAATTGATCTAATTATCAAGCACACACAATTAGAGGAAAAGATTAAAGGAGCGGATTTTGTCTTTACAGGCGAGGGGAGTATTGATTATCAAACTCTATTTGGTAAAACCGCTTTAGGGGTATCGTTGGTGGCACAAAGGGCTAAAGTACCTGTGGTGGTTTTTGCGGGCAATATTGGCAAGGGAGCGGAGGCTTTATATGATTATGGAATACGGGCTATGTTTGGGATTCTCCCCGGGGTGTGTGATTTAAAACAAGCCTTAAAAGAGGGGGCTATTAATTTACAGAATACTACTGAAAATGTTGTGCGGCTTATTGGAGTGAAGCGTCCAAATGCTAAAGATATTTAAGTTTGCTATCTGTGTTACCTGTAGGGAGGTTTAGTTTTCACTTTGTGCCCCCTATAGTTATAGATTTTACAGAATTTAAGCCACCAACACATTCTCTAAGATCAAATCGCATAATCTGGGTCATACTCCCCGCGCGTTAAGCTAGCAGATTAAGAGAATCATCATAGGCTAGCTAGCTAGCGGCGGTCTCACAGCCTCTACTCTTTAGAGTTGAGCCCTTACTCTGACAATTGTAGTACAAAAACTTTTAGCACACGCCTTAATCGCTTTAGCTAAAGCTTGCGGGCTTTAGCGCGTAATCGGTAACTTTTTAGTACTCCCTGCCGTAATATAGATGTGTACGGGTGTTGTACCAAAATAGTAGCACTTGTCCGCCCGCTACGCAAATGATAAATAATTAAAAAGGGATTAGCTATTTTTAAGTTGTTCTAGGCGTTCTTTTTTCGTTCCAATTTCAGTAATCTGGATACCAAAGTTGCCATCTACAATCACCACCTCGCCCTTAGCAATCACCTTATCATCTACTAAAATTTCTAAAGGATCATTGACCATTTGGTTAAGCTCAACTACACTACCAATATCCATAGAAACAACATCTTTTAAAATCATCTTTTTTTGCCCAATCCGCACCCTGACATTGAGTTTAATATCTAAAAGCATATTAATATTGCGGATTTCAGTCTGTTCTAGGGGGTGATCGCCATCTACATGATCGTTATTATGCTGTACCACTGGGATATTTGGCATAGCTGGGCCTTGGATAGGCTTAGAGATATTTTTGATAACTTCTTTTTTCTTAAAGGTTTCAATAAAAAGCCCGCCGCAAAAAATAAAGAAACTAGACTGGATCTGATCTAAAGAAAAACTAAATTCAAATCCATCGCTATAGGGGTCTAATAAAGAAGCATCATGGGCAAAAACCGCCCCCTCTATCTCAAAACTTAGTTTAGGTAGTACTTCTTGGGATTTTAAAGCCGTTGTAAGCGCTCCAAATACATTAGAGCCAATTTCTTTAATCGCATCTAAATCATCTGGTTCTAAGGTTTCTTTACTTTTCCCTTCACCTCCTACCATTAAATCTGCTAGAGCTGTAGCCATAGGAATGGGGATAGCTAGGGTGATGGTTAAATTAGTATCTGCGATATGAACATTAATTGAAGCGTTATTGACAAAGATAAAATCCCCAACAGAAATTTCACTTTTAAGTGCCACTTCAGGAACTTTACCTAGTAAACCGCCAATGGTAGAAATAAATTCCTGTGTAAAGAGTTTTAAGAAATCATCAATCATTCTTCTTCCTCCTTAATATTGCCGATTTTGATTTTGCGTTGGTTTTCTAGCACTTCTAAGATTTCTTTAACGCGATCTTTTTCTGTTTGAATCACTTCTTTAATTTGGATAGTTTTACGATACCCCTTATACCCCACAGTGGCTAAGTAGCGCTCTTTTTTATCAATATTAACCACCACCACATCATTAGCCACTTTATTTAAGCGAATCGTATCCCCCACCACTAAATCTAAAACCTCCTTCAAAGTTAATTGTACGCCCCCTAAAAAGGCCGCTACATCTACACTAGCCCCCCCAACTAGAGCCTGCAATTCCTTATTACGGCTCTTTTTAGAACTCGTCTCAGTAAGCATCACATCGCGATTGCCCATTTTAGATAAAATCCCCTCAATAGAAATCACCGGATAACACAAGTTCATCATGCCACGGCTATGCCCGATGACAATTTCCATAACCACCATGATCACAATCTCATTTTGTGCCACAATTTGTACCACATTAGCACTTGATTCTTTAGCATCAATGGTTGGGTAAAACTCTGTAACAGGACTCCAAATTTCTTTTAAAATCTGCATCACCTGTTTTAAAATTGTATCTAAGAGGTTTAACTCAATATCGCTAAATTCGCGCATTTGATCATAAGCGCTCCCCTTACCCCCTAAAAGTCTATCAATCATAGGAAACACAATACTAGGGTTAACCTCTAATACCCCATTGCCCCCTACTGGTTTCATAGAGAAAACATTAAAACTAGTGGGGCTAGGTAAACTCATTAAAAATTCCCCATAAGTCATTTGATCTACGCTGTGTAGTTGAATCTCTACAATGCTACGCATAATGGCTGAAATTTGACTAGAAAGACTTCTGGCCATTTTGTCATGGATACTTCTAAAAGAGCGCAACTGTTCTTTACTAACCCGATTGGGGCGCTTGAAATCATAAAGTGTAATTTGCTTTTGAGGAATGATCTCGCGTTTTTGAATCGTGCTAACATCATCGCCCTCATCAACCACTTCTAAAAGCGCATCGATCTCTTCTTGACTTAAAATATCAGCCATGCATGTCTCCTAGAGATTTACGGATTTTTTTGATCACCTCTTTAATGATTTGAGAAATACGCGATTCTGTAATGCCTAAAATTTCTCTAATTTCGCTTAAATTTAGCTCTTCAAAAAAATACAGCTGGATCACCAACTGCTCGCGATCAGACATCGTTTTTAAAATCATCTGGGTTGCTTCTACTAGCTCTTCAAATTCTAATTTTTTAGTCATCGTGTCTTGTTCAATCGCATTAAATTGCTCATCTATAGGCACATGGACATAAATATCTGAAGCCACTTTTGCATCGCGGATTTTAGAAATATCCTCCCCTAAAACCTCAGCCAAATACGCATCATCGGGTTCTTGCCCGTGCACATTATAATACTTAGAAATTTCATGATCGATATTTTTAATGAGTTTACGCGAGGAGCGCGACACCACATCTAAAGAGCGCAAATAATCAAGCATCGCCCCATTCACCCGTGTTTTAGCATAACCCCAAAAAGAATCATTAAGCGCCACATCATAGCGTCTTGAAAGTTTGATTAATTCCTCAGTTCCGGCAGAAACTAGATCGTTAAAATCTACAGAACTAGGCAAGCGCTCTTTAAGACGAAATGCCATAGATCGCACGGCGGGTAAATATTGAATGGCTAATTCATTCTGGGAGTTTTGGATATGGACATCGTAAGGTGCGCTTTTTTTATGGATATCGCCCACGCCTTAATCCTCATTGTACTCGTAGTTGCGTACATAGTTGAGTAGATCTTCAATCTCTCTTTCACGCTGTACAAATTCTTTATTAAAATAGACTAATTTACGCTCTAAATCTGCTTTGTTTAAAAGTTTTTTACGCGGAGAGACAAACCCCATATAAATAGAGGCAAAAAATAAAATAATGAGATAAAACCCCACAGTAGAAGTAAGAGTCCCAAATAAAATATACTCGGGTTGATCAAATTTTAAAAGCGATAAAATCAGACCGATAAAAAACCCCCCCACAATGGAAAAATTTACAAAGTTTTCTAATTTCATGCTACACCTCACAAGTACCGCAATAGACGCTTGAAAAACCCAATGAAATTATCCTTAGGGGTTTCTAGTACGCCTTGTTCTATTTTCATTGTTAAAATCTTGACGATTTGGTTCATAGAAAAGGAAAATGCGTTAAAGGGTTCGCTTTTACAAAGTAGTTTGCGATCTTTAATGGATCGTTTGACGGCATTGTTATTTTGGATATAGCCCAAGTAATTTAAAGTCATGTTAGGGATATTTTCCTTAGCCACCCTTTGGATACCGCCAAAAATTTGTAAACCCTTCTCAGCTGAATCAACCATATTAACGAGTACAAATGCATCATCTTTAGTTTTAGAATTAACTTTAATCGTGGTATAGGCATCTGTAATGGCTGCCGGGTCCGAAGTGGTGATCACAACCACACAATCGCTAGCCCGTAAAAACGCCTGAGTAAACTCCCCAATGCCTGCCCCTGTATCAATGATCATATTCCCGCATTTTAACCGGCATAAGCTCTAAACTAAGGCGCATGATCTCATCTAAATGCACTTTAGCCATGCCACTTACTTTAGCCAAACGGTAGATTTCAGCAAACTCATTCTTCAATAGGATAAACTACTTCGCTAAAATGCGCCTCACCACGCAAGGCGTGTAAAATATTTTTAGTGGTTTTAATGCCAAAAATAATATCTAAATTGGCCAGACCAATATCAGCATCTAAAACCCCTACTTTATAACCAGCTTTAAATAAACTGTAGGCTAAATTAGCGCTAATTGTGGACTTACCCACCCCCCCCTTGCCACTAGTGATGGCTACAAATTTAGTCTTGCCCCGTTTGTTAAAAATACTTTGCGGTTCCATGATGTGTTCTAGACCACTCGCTTGATTTTGTTTCATGCTTTCACCCTACCCGGATGGATAAATCCATCTAGCATGCAATCTACCAAATAATCGTTACTAGCTACGAGTAAATCCATCGGCACTTCCTGCCCAATGGAAAGATAGCTAATGGGTTTTTTACTTTCATAGACCAAAGAGAATAAATTCCCAAACCCACGACTTTCATCTAATGCAAGTTTAAGCGCCTCTGCTGTGGTTTCCCCGCTATAGGTATAGAGTTTCATATCTCTTTCCATGCTAGGCGTTGTAAAATTAAAGGAATGAGTATAGATTCTCTATGCGCCCACTCTGGATGGGGGAGAGTAAGATAGGGCTGTTTATAGATCAAATCATTATAAAAAATGAGATCAATATCTAGGGTTCTGGGTGCATTCTAAAGCCTGCATTTCTCTATCAAAATCTTGGGTATCCATAACCGTTTCAATGCTAATTTTCATCTTTTTAGCATACCACACGAGTTGTTCAACCGCTCCAGTTATAAAAATCCCGCTAGTCAAAATCGCCAAAGGGCGGGTTAAGATAGAGCGGGGAGGAGTGCAAACAAGAAAAAGCCTTGTGTTTAGCAAAATAACGCCATAGCGATTCAAAAATTTTTAGGGAGTTGCCCATATTGCTCCCAATAAGCCCTCATGGCGGCAATAAATCATCTTACGCAACACTTCTCTAAAATAGCGCTTCACCGTAACAGAGTTTTCCCGCATTTTAACCGGCATAAGCTCTAAACTAAGGCGCATGATCTCATCTAAATGCACTTTAGCCATGCCACTTACTTTAGCCAAACGGTAGATTTCAGCAAACTCATGGGGAATGATAAAATTTTGTTCTTTTTCCTCACTCCAAACCATGTTTTGAATAAGTTTTAAATTATCGTTGATTTTATTAAGTTCGCCCTTGATAGAGTGTAACGCCTCATCTTGCTTTTTAGGGTTTTCTTCTAAACGCTTTTTAGCGTCTAATAAACTCGCTTGTGCGATTTTTGCTAACCCTTCAGAGGCATTTAAAGTATCTTGTTTTTCTTGGGAGTTCTCTTTTTCTACTCCGGCTAATTTGCGCATCTCTTTAATGGTCTCTGAAAGTTCAACCGCAACGCTATCTTGCGCATCTTCTTTAGTGGGTTGGCGGATATTTTCTAATCTTTGTTGTACATTGTTATTTTTAGGCGCTTCTTGATCCACTGCCACCACCACCTCATAAAGTCCGGGCTGGGTTAGGGTTTTTTTGCGGATCTCTTTAGCCTTTACCACTAAGGCATTATGGCCATGCTCACTCTGGGCAAGTTTAAGCGCCTCTGCTGTGGTTTCCCCGCTATAGGTATAGAGTTTCATATCTCTTTCCATGCTAGGCGTTGTAAAATTAAAGGAATGAGTACAGATTCTCTATGCGCCCACTCTGGATGGGGGAGAGTAAGATAGGACTGTTTATAGATCAAATCATTATAAAAAATGAGATCAATATCTAGGGTTCTGGGTGCATTTTTAAAAGCCCTTTGTCGTAATCTGCCCCAACGGCGCTCTAAATAAAAGATAAGCCCAAAGAGTTGACTAACCCCCCATTTAGTTCTAAAAGAGAGGGTTGCGTTATAAAAATCCCGCTGGTTTATATAGCCAAAGGGCGGGTTAAGATAGAGCGGGGAGGAGTGCAAACAAGAAAAAGCCTTGTGTTTAGCAAAATAACGCCATAGCGATTCAAAAATTTTTAGGGAGTTGCCCATATTGCTCCCAATCCCTAGTACCACGATATTTTTTAAGCGTTCTGTGCGTTGGCATTTTCTGGGAAAAAAAGCAGAGTACACCACGGTGCGCATCGCTCCATTAAAGAATTACAGCCCTTGCATGCTGCATCACCACTAGATCCTCAATCCGCACGCCGTACTGACCGGGGATATAAATACCCGGCTCAATAGAAAAAACCATGCCCTCCTCAATAATGGTTTCACTCCTAGCAGAGATAAAGGGCAATTCATGAATATCTAAACCAATGCCATGCCCTGTGCTATGAGAAAAGAATTTCCCATAACCTGCCTTTTCAATCACACCCCTAGCTATTGCATCAATTTCTTTACCTGTCATGCCCACTCTTGCGCGTTCAATGGTGCTTTCTTGTGCTTTGCGTACGATGTCATAAATCTTTTGTAATTCCTTATCTTTAAAGGACTGCTCTTTATGAAAACCAAAATCATGGGCAAAAAAAGCGCTACGGGTGCAATCAGAACAATAGCGCTTATATTTAATCCCCATGTCTACTAAGAGCAAATCCCCATGCCCTAATGGATCTAAACTAGGCAATGCATGGGGTTTGGCTGCATTGGCATTAATCGCAACAATGGGCTCAAAACTTAAATCAAACTCCCCTATACGGGTTAAAAACTCCTTGACTTTGAATTGTAAAAAGCGTTCTGTACATTCTGTTTTATCTTGTAAAAAATGTGCAAAGTGATCAAAGGCCTCTTTGTTGAGTTCTTGGGAGCGTTTGATAAGGGCAATTTCATCTGGGTTTTTAATAATGCGTTGTTTTCTATGATAATCCGGCTCAGCGATGAGTTTAGTAGCGGTCAAATTAGCCTCTAGGCGCTGATAAACCTGCAAGCTAATTTGATTTGAATCAAAGTATAATTCTTTGATCCCCTTAGATAAATTAAGCATTTCACCCCATAAATCTGTAGCTTCTATTACCTCAGCGTTGCAGATATTTTGGCGTGCCTCTAAAGTGTAGCGCGCATCGGTGATAAAAAACGCTCGATCTTGCAATTGCAAAAAAATTCCATGATCACAACTATAACCGCAGGCAAAGTATTGGGCATTTTCATCGGTGGTGAAATGCGCCAAAATCACCCCTTAGCTTCAATAGATTGCTGGTTAGCCTGACTCTCTTTAATTGCTTTAATTTCAGCAAAAATTTGCATCATCGCAATCATAGCCACATGGTAGCCAAAAGCCCCAAAACCAGTAACCACCCCTGCACTCACCGCACCGGTATAAGTATTTTTACGGAAATCCTCGCGCGCAAAAATATTAGTAAGATGTACCTCAACAACGGGCATATCAGCTAACATGATCGCATCAGCAATGGCAATAGAGGTATGGGAGAACGCCCCGGGATTGATAATAATCCCATCGCAATCACTCCCCACACATTCTTGGATTTTATCAATGATTTCGCCCTCAAAATTGCTTTGGAAAAACTCCAATTCCAGATCATTTTGTTTGGCAAAGTCCTCCATTTTTTCATGGATTTGCTCCAAAGTTACAGGCCCATAAAGTCTAGGGTCTCTATGTCCTAGCATGTTTAAATTAGGGCCTTGGATCACTAAGATTTTCATACTAACTCCTTTAAAAATAAGGCTTTGATTATAGCATAAAACCCATGCCTACAAGTTTTAAAGCGTAAAATTGCCCACGATTTTTTGTAAGTTTGTAGCGGTGATCTCTAAAGCACTAATCTCTTGAGCATTACTTGCCATAGAAGAAGAAACCTCTGAAGCCATGCTAGCAATCTCTTGGATTTTTGTAGCCATCTGCTTAATTTGATCGTGCTGTTGTTTGGAGTATGACACGACATTTTTAACATTGCCTAAAGAATTGGTGGCTTTATCATAGATAGTTTGTAAAGCTAAGACCGCACCGTCTACATATTCTTGGCTTTTTTTGATCGTATTAACCATGCTTTCCATACTCGTTGTTGATTTTTTAGTCTCCTCTTGGATCAACTGGATAATGTGGTTAATCTCTTGGGTGGCCTGACCCGTGTGTTCGGCTAATTTGCGGATTTCATCAGCCACCACTGCAAAGCCCTGCCCGTGTTCGCCCGCTCTAGCTGCTTCAATAGCTGCATTAAGCGCAAGTAAATTAGTTTGATCGGCAATTCCTTGAATGAGTTCAGCACTATTCCCAATCGTTTTAGCATGCTCATTGAGCGACTGGATTTGATTAGCCGATAAAGCCGCTCCTTCTCTAATGCCTTCCATGCCAGAGGCCATATCCTCAATAGACTTTTTACCCTTTTCGCTCAAATCCACGCTTTGTAAAGAATTAGCTTCCGTTTGCCCTACAATGGTTTGTATTTCCTGAATACTTTTTTGCACTTCCTGCATGGAGATCATGAGTTCTGAGGCCATATTTTCCTGTTTAGTTGTTTTTTCTTTAGAAACACCGGAGAGATTAGAGACAGAAAGAGATTTTTGAGAAATTTCATCTGAGGATTGGCTAATTTGTTTGATCATATGTGTAATAGAGGTTTGCATCTCTTGAATGCTATCTAAAGCGCTACCTTTAAATAGAGTAGTAATGGGTTTTGAAAGATCGCCCTTTGCAATGGTGGCTATCACTTCTTTAATCTGCACAGGTTCAGCCCCTAAAGAAGCCTTGATATGGCGGGCGATGAAAAAAGCAATTGTCATACCAATAGCAATCATGATCAAAGTCATAGCCAGCATGAGAAAACTAAAACGATTGGTGATTGCAACGGCTTTTGGGGTGAGTTGTTGGTTTACATGTTCTTCATAGTCAATAAATCCATTGACAGCTGCTAACCACTTGGTAAAATCATGGGCTAGGTGATCTTGTAAAACTTGGGTAGCGGCCTTTTCGTTATTTTGGCGTTTAAAAGCGATGATTTGTTGCATTTGGGGTAAAATCACCGCCTCGATCTTATCAACATCTTTGGCAAGCTGTTGTTCGTGTTCACTGACATGAGCACTCAAACGAGCAAGCATTTCTTCTAAACTGGTTTTATTGTGTTGGTAAACTTGATTAAGTTTGTCAATTAGTTGGATTTGTTGGTTAAGATGGGCGCTATCTTGGGCTAAAATCACATCACGGATTGCGATGGCTCGATCGTGCACACTACCACGCATGTTAATCGCGTAGCGTTGTTTTACGGCGTTATAGTCGGTTAATTCTGTAAGAATATTGCGCACAATACCGATTCTAACCACGCCCACAGAAGCAAGCACAACCATTAAAAGCATGGTAGCTACAAATCCCCCAAAAAGCTTTTGAGAAATACTAAGATTATTCATTAGCTATAGCGCCCTCTCTTAAAAGTATCGACTCCATATTTCAATATCTCCAAGATGAGAACAGAAGAGCTAACCAGAACATCTAAATGTACTAGAAAACTCCCCTTAAACTTTATTTTTTAATTTGCTCAATGGTATTTCTATACCGGTTGATATTTTTATCTGTGAGCTCGTCTACTAAGCGTTTCATGACAATTCTATACACTCTGTTAAGAATCCGGCGAATCGCATCGTCATTACTTTTATCCCGCACATATTCAGATATAGCACTAGGTCTGGCAAATCCCCCTGAATTGGTGGTTCGATAAGTGTAGATGTGTGAAATAGCCTGCGCACCACCTATTTGTATCCCAAAATTGTGGATAACCCGCCCTGTTTCTGGCTCAAAGAATTTAAGCCACACCGCACCTGAGCTTTGATCTACCATCGTATCTGTATCTGTTTTCTCAGGATTATCCACATCCATTTTAACATCTTCTAAAATCCCTATCCAACCTCCCACATCTGCAACAGACCACATTTTATGTTTTAACTCAGGTGTAAGCGCATCCCTATTAGACAAAGTCTCCACTTGATACCCTCTTTTTTGGAAAATCTCTTTGATTTGATTAGCTAAGGCATTCTCAAACCGGTTAATGTAGGGCTTAAGATTATCAGTTACTTGTATATGGGGAAATAAAACGCCCACGGTGTGGTGTGTTAAAGGCTCTTGTGCAATTTCAATAGGGTAGGAAAAATCTAATAAAGTACTACCCGCAGTTTTTGGATTTGTCGCCTTATTTTGATTCTGGCTTTTATTTTGGCTTTTATTCTGGTTTTTAGCAGGGCTACTAGAATTAGCCGTATCCATCGCACAGCCCGAAAAAAGCGCGCCTGCTAAACCTGCCAACAAAACCCTTTGGTATATCCGTTGCATAAATCCTCCAAAAATAATAAAAATGATGTAAAAACCCCCCATTATACAGTACAAAAGCTAAAACTATATCTTTTTTACCCCTTAAATAGGCAAAACGCGGATATGCTCATCTAGCTGATCTTGGAGTACCCCTTCAATGGCAAAGAGTGTCCCACTTGCCGCACTCGCACACCCATCGCAAGCCCCCATGTAGCGGATATAAACATCTACAAATCCCCCGCCCTCTTTGATGTCTAAAATCTCTAAATTACCCCCGTCCATCATAAGCATTGGGCGGACATGGGCGTCAATGGTTTTATCAATGGCTTTAACTTTTTGTACCATAGTCATTTCTTGGAAGGCTAAATCGCCTTCTAAAGATTTTTGCGCTACTTCTTTGCGTTTTTCTGCCTCCATTTCTGCGCGTACATCTCTTAAAATATCTACCAAATAATATTCTCGTTTTTCATGCCCCCCGGGTTGTACACAACTTTTACAAAATCCCCCGGCTTTAGTGTAATTTGTAATCTCCTCTACACTTTTTAAATCATTGAGGCGAATCACCTCTTTAATCGTGCCAAGACTCACCCGCGCACATTCACACACAATAATTTCATCTTCAAAATCCTCCGGATTTTTGCCTAAATATTGCCCGGCTGCTTGTTTGATCACATCATAAGCCATGACTGAGCAGTGCATTTTTTGCCCGGGCACAGCAGGGACATCGGGGTGGTCTCTAAGCCCTTTTTCTACATCTAAATTAGTGATCTTAACCGCGTCTTGTACCCTTTTGCCTAAGCAAAGCTCAACCATCATATCCGAACTAGCGATGGCCGTACCACACCCAAAGCTTTTAAATTTGGCATCAATAATGGTATCTGTCTTAGGATCAATCAGCCAATAAAGCCTTACAGCATCTCCACAAGACTCAGCCCCATAGTCTGCCACAATGAGTTTAGCCCCTCTGGCTTTTGCGTCTTCTTCTGTGAGTACCCCTAAATGTGTGGGATTATCCATGCGGCGACTCACCTCTTTAGAATAAGCATCCCATAAAGCCCCACCTAATAGATTGTTTTTTGCCATGTTAATCCTTTATTTGCTATAGCTATAAGAGCTAGAAATGTTGCGTAATCGCTTCACAGCCTTTTGGAAAACCTCAATGGTGCGCTCGATCTCCTCAGGTGTGTTAAAACGGCTGAGTGAAAAGCGAATGGCTGTATGGGCTAATTCTACATCTGCTCCAATGGCTACCATGACCGGATTAGCCCTTAAATCCTCACTTGCACATGCACTACCTGTAGAGGCTGCAATGCCGGCGCGGTTTAAATCCCAAAGCATCGCCTCGCCCTCAATCCCGCGTACGCTAATAAGTGTTGTGTTAGGCACGCGCTCTATGCGATCGCCAATCACAAACACATCTTTAATCTGTAAAAGCGCATCTTCTAAGCGATCGCGCAGTTGCCCTACAACTTCTCTTTCATAATCTAAATTTTCATAAGCTAAGTACATAGCCTCACCCATTCCGATAATGTAGGGTACATTAAGCGTCCCACTACGCCGCCCGCGCATATGCTCGCCCCCGTGTAAAAGCGGGGTGATCTCCACACCTGATCTAATATAAAGGCCTCCTATGCCTTTGGGCCCATGGAATTTATGCGCTGAAAAAGAGAGAAAATCCACTTGTGCCTTTTGCACATCTACCGGGATTTTGCCAATGGCCTGTACCGCATCGCTATGGAATAGTACGCCTCTTTGTTTACAGATTTGCCCGATTGCCTCAATAGGAAAAATCAAACCAGTTTCATTATTAGCCCACATCACGCTTACAAGGGCGGTTTTATCTGTAATAGCTTCCTCTACTTGTTTTGCTGAAATAGTACCTTGTGCGTTGATAGGCAAATAAGTTACACGCATGCCTAAGCTTTCTAAAAATTCGCAAGTGGCGCGTACGGCGGGGTGTTCTACTTCTGTAGTGATGATGTGATCCTTGCCCTGTTTCAGATAAATATCAAAATACACAGATTTTAAAACCCAGTTGTTACTCTCAGTAGCACAAGAGGTAACAATGATGTCGTCCTCATCATGTGCGTTAATGCCTTGATAGAGTTTTTCTAGGGCTTTTGTGATCTCAGGGTGGGTTTCTGTGCCAAATTTATGCAAAGAATTAGGGTTTCCATAATGCTCAGAAAAATAAGGAATCATGAGCTCTTGCACCAGAGGATCGACTCGGGTGGTGGCGTTATTGTCCAGATAAATGCGGTTATGATTTTGCATACAAAGTCCTTAGGTAAGAAATATAGGAAATGAGGGAAAAACTAAAGGGTATAATTCTCATGGTCAGAGGATAATACTAGGCTATCCTTTATTTTTCCTAAATATATGTAGTTTATGAGAATAACTATTAAAATTATTGCATGATTTCTTGGAGTTCTTGGATACTTTGGCTACTTGGCACAACTTCCTCTTCCTCTTGGGCTAAAAAAGCGTCCATTTTGGCCTTTTTATCCATCGCCTCGTCTAAATCTGGATCAAAACCCCTTTGATACGATCCAATGCGAATCAAAACTTCGTTTTCTTTTAAAAGCGCGTAGAGTTTGCGGAATTTGCGCGCTGCTAGCATGTGATCGTGGCTACTCACCTCTTTACTCACCCTAGAGGCGGAGTGCAAAATATTAATAGGCGGATAAATCCCGTGATCGGTGAGTTCGCGGCTTAAAACAATGTGCCCATCTAAAATACTTCTAGATTGATCAGCGATTGGGTCAGAAAGATCATCGCCTTCTACAAGCACCGTAAAAAAGGCGGTGATACTCCCTTTATTTTGCTCCTTGCCTGCTCTCTCCATTAGCTGGGGTAAAAGCGTGAGGGCAGAGGGGGGATAACCCTTGCTGGTGGGCGGTTCGCCTAAAGCTAACCCGATTTCTCTTTGTGCCATAGCAAAGCGCGTTACAGAATCCATCATAAAGAGTACATCATGTCCTTGATTTTTAAAATACTCTGCTACACTCATCGCACAAAAGGCCCCGTATTTACGCATTAAAGGTGCATCATCACTGGTTGCTACTATCAGCACGGTGTTTTCTAAATTGCCCTGTAAATTTTTATGGATAAACTCCGGGATTTCTCGCCCCCGCTCTCCAATAAGAGCAATCACTTTAATACTTGCGCTACAACCCCGCACCACCATGCCCATTAAAGTGGATTTACCCACCCCGCTACCTGCAAAAATACCCATTTTTTGCCCCTTGCCACAGGTAAGCAGGCCATCTATGCTTTTAACCCCCACGCTAAAGGGTTCATCAATGATAGCGCGATCTAGGGGTTTAATAGGAGCTAGCATTACAGGAGCAAAGCCACTAGCGCGTACAAATCCTAGTTTATCTAAGGGATTACCCAAAGGATCTAATACGCGCCCTAAAAGCCCCTGACCTACTGGAAAACTCAAACCCTCTTTGACAAATAGTACGCGATCGCCTACTTTGCACCCCTCCACAAAGGAAAAAGGCGTAAACCCAAATTGGGTTTTTTCCACTACAACCACCATACCCAAACACTCCCCCCCATCTGCGCGCTCTACTTGTACCATATCCCCAAGAGAGGGTAAAAATCCGCTTACAAAGACCATATTAGGCAAGATTTTAACCACCACCCCATAACGCGGAGAGAGATCGCGCTTGTGTTGTAATTGCGCCCTTAAAATTTCTAAAGACACTCTAAAAACACCTGCTTTCTTTAAATTTGGATTAACCCACACTTAGGTAAAATAAGCGCCTAATTATACTTTAAAAAATGGATATAGGGAGTTTGTATGGATTTAAAAACCAAAAGGCTAGATAGCGCCAATGCACGCGTGTATGCTAAGCCTTTAGTACAAGACTTTGAGAAAAAATCCCAAAGCATTGCCCAAAAGATCGCAAAAAACACCAAGCTAGATGGGTTTAGAAGAGGCAAAGTACCTTTAGACATCATCAAACAGCGCTATCATGGGCATATTCAACAGGAGAGTCAAAAGGAAATATTAGATGCGATTTTAAAAGAGGGTGCTAAGGCCCTTGAGATCACCAATCAAGATATAATTGGTAACCCGTCTGTGAGCAAGTTTGATAAACAGGAAGGGTATTTTGATATTGAAATTGAGATCGGTCTTAGACCCCAAATTGATCTAAGTGCTGTACTTGAATGTGTCCCTAGTTTTTCTTTAGATGCAATCCAAGAAAGTGCGGTTGAGGAGCGCCTAGAAATTTTAGCAAAGCAAAGGGCTAGCTTTTCAGACGCGCCAGCAGAAAAAGCTGTAGCGCTAGGCGATGGGGTGATCTTTGATTTTGAAGGGCTATTAGATAACCAACCCTTTGAGGGCAACCGCGCGCAAAATTTTGCCCTTATTGTGGGTGAAAACCGCTTACTACCTAGTTTTGAAGAGCAACTAGTGGGCATGAAAGCAGGCGATGAAAAGTACTTTTCTGTAACTTTTCCTAGCGATTATGCTAACACTAATCTAGCTGGAAAAGAAGTTTCTTTTCATGTTAAGTTGCATAAAATCCAGCTTAGGAAAATCCCAGAAATTGATGATGCGTTTATCAAAGCGGTTTTAAATCAAGAAAAAGAACCTACTTTAGAGCTACTCAAACAGCGCATTAAAGATCAATTATTCCTAGAGGCAAAAACAAAACTCTATAACCAACAACTCAAGGAAACTTTGATTGATAAACTTGATGAGTCGCTCTCTTTTGATCTACCACAAACCATTGTAGAGCAAGAAATGGATTTAGCTTTAAATCAGGCTTTAGAGGGCATGTCTACTGAGCAGGTTAAAGAGTTGCAAGAGGATTCTCAAAAATTACAGGAAAAACGAGAAAGCTTTCGCCAACAGGCCAGACGCAGTGTTAAAGTAACTTTTATTGTAGATGCTCTGGCTAAACAAGAAAAGATTCAAGTTGGCGATAATGAGGTCTTCCAAACGATCTATTATGAGGCCATGATGACTAATCAAAATCCCCAACAGGTTTTAGAGTTTTACCGAAAAAATAACATGCTCCCAGCGGTTAAAATGGCGATGATTGAGGATCGCGTGTTGACCTTTTTGTTAGATAAACAACTCCCTAAAGAAAGTTAGGCATGAATTATATTCCCTATGTTATTGAAAAAACAGGACGCGGTGAACGCAGTTATGATATTTATTCCCGTCTTTTAAAAGATCGCATTGTGTTATTAAGCGGCGAGATTAACGACGCGGTGGCCTCCACTATCGTAGCCCAGTTGCTTTTTTTAGAAGCTGAGGACCCTGAAAAAGATATTAATCTTTACATCAACTCCCCCGGGGGTTCTGTTACTAGTGGTTTAAGCATTTATGACACCATGAATTATATCCACCCAGATATTTGCACGATTTGTATCGGTCAAGCTGCCTCTATGGGGGCTTTTTTACTCAGTTGTGGTACTAAGGGCAAACGCTTTTCTTTGCCCCATGCGCGTATCATGATCCACCAACCCCTAGGGGGCACAGAAGGCCAAGCCACCAATATCGCCATTTACACTAAAGAAATTTTGCGCCTAAAAAATACCCTCAATCAGATCATGGCAGAAAACACCGGCCAAACTCTTGAAAAAATTGAACAAGATAGCGATCGGGATTTTTTCATGAGTGCAGAAGATGCTAAAGAATACGGGCTTGTAGATGCGGTTTTAAGCAAAAGCACTAAGCAGACATAATGGCTATTTTGGATCTTGTGCATTATCCGGATAAGCGGTTACGGGGTTTATCTACAGAGGTTGAGGTGTTTGACACGGCTTTACACACCCTTTTAGAGGACATGCAAGAAACTATGTTAGCTAATAAGGGCATTGGTTTGGCTGCTATCCAAGTGGGGGTTGCAAAGCGCATTTTAATTATTAATTTACCCCGCCAAGATGAACAGCAATATCCAGAGGATTGTTTAGAAATTATCAATCCTACTTTATTACACGCAGAAGGCCAAATTCTTTGGAGAGAGGGGTGTTTATCTGTACCGGAATTTTATGAGGAAATCCAGCGTTTTGCCCGTGTTAAACTAGCCTATTGTGATCGGTATGGAGACCCCCAAGAACTCCAAGCTAGCGATCTATTAAGTGTGGCTATCCAGCATGAAATAGATCATCTCAATGGAATTTTATTTGTGGATAGACTCTCTATGCTAAAACGTAAAAAATTTGAAAAGGAGTTTAGAAAAAACTCCAAAAGCGCATAATGCCGCCCCCTGCTAGCACGGTTAACACTCTTTACTGTGCCACCATGCAGGCTACACTAGCCCAAATCGTAGAAGTTGAGGCGACATTTACTAGAGCTCTTCCGGCCTTTGTCATTTCAGGTTTGCCCAATAGCGCGATTCAAGAATCTAAACAAAGGGTACAATCTGCTCTCCAAAATAACGGCTTTAGCTTCCCCCCTCTTAAAATCACAATCAATCTCTCCCCAGCAGATTTACCCAAAAGTGGGAGTCATTTTGATCTGCCTATGGCTTTACTTGTGGCTTTACAAAAAAGATCATTAGAGGGAAAATGGTTTGCCTTTGGGGAATTGGGTTTAGATGGCCGTGTTAAATACAACCAAGCTATTTTTCCCATGCTCTTAGACATCGCCATTAAAGAACCCCATGCCCATGTAATCGTGCCTAAATTAGGTGAAGAACTTTTTGCTCTGATCCCTAATTTACACTTCCATTATGTAGAAAATCTCCAAGAGGCTTTAGAGACTATTTTATATAATACCCCCGCTACGCCCCAAAAAACCCAATTAGCCTTTGAATCTTTAGAACTTCAAGGGCAACGCTACTACTATATGCGCGATTTTGCGCTAGATTTTAAAGATGTAAAAGGACAAGAGCTAGCTAAAGAGGCCGCTCTTATTGCTGCCTCTGGAATGCATAATATTATTTTTGAGGGTAGTCCGGGCTGTGGTAAAAGCATGGTAGCCAAGCGCATGCGCTATATTCTGCCCCCTTCTACTCTTTCTGAAATGATTGAGGGGGTTAAGTTGCGCATTTTAAGCCACCAAGATAGCGCTTATAGCCCGCTTAGAAGTTTTAGAAACCCCCACCAAAGCGCCTCCAAAGCTAGTATTTTAGGTTCTACAAATGCTAGTTTGCCAAGACCCGGTGAAATTGCCCTAGCCCATAATGGCATTTTATTTTTTGATGAACTCCCCCATTTTAAAAGAGATGTTTTAGAGTCTTTGCGCGAGCCAATGGAGAATAATAAACTAGTGATCTCTAGGGTGCATAGTAAAATTGAATACAACACCTCATTTTTATTTATAGGGGCGATGAATCCTTGCCCTTGTGGGAATTTAATGGATAAGAATAAAGTATGCCGTTGCCAAGAAAGAGAAATTATTGCCTATAAAAACCGCTTGAGTGAACCTTTTTTAGATCGCATTGATTTATTTGTGCAAATGGCTAGTTCAAGAGAAGATGTTAAAAGTAGAGTGAGTTCAGAAGCGTTGCACCAACAAATGCTAGAAGCCTTTAAAATGCAAAAGATACGGGGGCAAAGTGAACTGAATGGAAAACTCCAAGAGAGTCAAATTGAGGAATTTTGTTTATTAACACAGGAAGCACAACACCTACTAGATCAAGCAATCTTGCGCTTTAATTTTTCAGAAAGAGCCGTGCATAAAAGCAAGAAAATAGCGCGCACCATTGCCGATTTACAAAGAAGCGAGATAATAGAAAAAGAACATGTGTTAAAAGCGTTGCATTTTAGAAAAGTGGCTTAAACTTATGGAGGAAGGCATGCAAAAGTATTATTTTAAAGGGCTTGATTGTCCAGATTGTGCCAATAAATTAGAAATAGAATTAAACAAACAAAGTTACATCAAAGCCGCTCAGGTATCTTTTAACACGGGTACTTTGTATTTAGATACAAAGGATATTCAAAAGGCTTTAAAGCTCATTGAAGAATTAGAACCGGAGATGATTCTTTCTAATAAGCAAGATCACCCTTCTCCAGACTCTTTAAGTATCTATCCAATTTTAAGCTCCATTGGGCTTTATTTAGTTGCTGTTATAGCGCTACATTTTACACAAGTTGTTTTTGTGCGCTATTTAGCTTTTATAATTTTGGCTGGAGTGTATGCATTTGCTGGTAAAGATGTTTTTCTAGGGGCTCTTAGAGGTGTAAAAAATAGACGCTTCTTTGATGAAAATACCTTAATGTTAAGCGCCACCATTGCTGCCTTTTGCGTGGGGGCTTATGAAGAGTCGGTTTCTGTCATGGTGTTTTATGCAACCGGAGAGTTTTTACAAAAATTGGCGATCAACCGCTCTAAACGATCGCTACAATCTCTACTAGATGTTGCGCCTAATTTTGCCTCTCTTAAACAAGGAGAGACTTTAGAGCAAGTGCGCCCGGAGGATTTAAAAATAGGCGATGTGGTGGTGGTTAAAGTGGGGGAGAAAATCCCTACAGACGGGGTTGTGCTTTTAGGAGAAAGCATGCTTGATCAAAAACCTCTAACTGGAGAATCTTTACCTGTAAATGTAAGAGAAAAAGATAAAGTGTTAGGGGGGAGTATTAATTTAAAAGCGGTATTAGAAATTGAAGTGAGTAAGGCTTATACCGATTCTTCTATTGCTAAGATTGTTGACATGGTCTCTCATGCAGTTAGTCAGAAATCCCAGACCGAAAAACTCATTAGTGTATTTGCGCGTTATTACACCCCTGCAGTTTTTTGTATTGCTCTCATGATTGCTTGTATTCCGCCTCTTTTAGGGCATGGGAGTTTTGATGAGTGGATTTATCGCGGACTGGTTGCTTTAATGGTGAGTTGTCCGTGTGCTTTAGTGATTTCTATTCCATTAGGCTATTTTGGCGGGGTGGGGGCGGCTAGCAAATGTGGCATTTTAATTAAAGATGTACACACCTTAGAAACCCTCAATCAAGTTAAAAATATCGCCTTTGATAAAACCGGGACTCTAAGTAAGGGGGAGTTTCAAGTTATAAGAGTGGTGAGTGAACCTCCCTTTACTCAAGAAGATGTGTTGCGTTTTGCTAGTTGCGCACAGATTTTATCTACCCACCCTATCGCCCTCTCTATCCAAAAAGCCTATACAAGTGCTTGCAAACACCAAATTGAAGAGTATCAAGAAATTAGCGGTCTAGGCGTGCAGGCTAAATGCCATGCTAATTTAATCATCGCGGGTAATGATCAAATTTTGCATAAATACAATATCCCCCACACTTGCTGTAGTTTAGAGGGCACGATTGTACATGTCGCTTCTAATGGGGAATACATCGGTTATATCGTGCTAGCCGATACACTCAAAGAGGACGCTAAAGAATCTTTAGAGCGCTTAAAAAAAGAGGGGATTAGTAACTTTTGTATTTTAAGTGGGGATAATGAGAGCACCACTAAAAACATGGCAAAAATTTTACATTGTAATTATCAGGCCGGATTATTACCAGAGCAAAAAGTCCAAGCCTTTAAATCTTTCCAGCAAAATAACAAAGGTAAAAGTGCTTTCATTGGAGATGGCATTAATGATGCGCCTACTTTGGCTTTGGCCGATGTGGGCATGGGTATGGGCAGTGCTAGTGAGATTAGCAAAGAAAGCGCAGATATTGTCATTACAAATAACGCGTTAAACTCTGTGGTGCAGGTTTTTAAAATCGCTAAGAAAACAAGATACATCTGTGGTATAAATATTATCTTTGCTTTGGGGGTAAAAGCGGCCTTTTTGATTTTAGGGGTTTTTGGGGAAGCGACTTTGTGGGAAGCCGTATTTGGAGATGTGGGTGTTACTCTCATTGCCCTAGCTAATTCTATGCGCACAATGTGGGTTAAATAATGGTTAAATTTATTAGGCTACAATGCGCGCCTACTACATCATAAAGGATAGGAATGAAATTATTGCATGCTGTTGTCGTGTCTGGAGCACTTTGTGTGGGTCTGAATGCCCAAACAATTGGTTTGAATGCTTTTCCAGAATATGAACCCAAACCCGATCATGAAATGTTAGATCTAGCCGGTAAAGTGAGTGCAAAAAAGCTACTTGAGTATTTAACTGAAATGCGCATGCGCTATAACAAAATGGACGACAAAGAGAAGGCCGAGTTTTTAAAACACTTCCAAGATACTTTGGCTAAAAATATTGCTAAGCTTAAACCTGCGCAATTACAAAAAAGACTAGCAACGATTAAAAAAGCGCTAGAAACACGGGCACAAAAACTCGATCTTTTGAGAAAAGAAGTAGATGAGGAGTTTGAATACATTAGCTTTTGGCGCAAATCCCTAGATGCGGGGACATTTGAGCAAGATTTACACAAATACGGCTTTGTTCTCCCTGTTAAACCCGTTAAAGAATAATTAACGCAAACGCCTTTTACGCCTACGGCCTAACTTAATGATTTTTGAGGAGGGCTTTTGGGCTAACCCCCGATTATCTTCAATAATAATATCTGCTAGTTGTTTGGCTATTTCTGCATTGTAGACTTGTGCGCTTAAATTAGCCGAAGTGCTAAAAAGGGGGCCTAAATGCTCTAAAAATAATAAAACCTGTGGATCATAAACAACTCTAAAAGCTTTTGAGCCTTGCGCGCTTGGATAAACAAAGGTTGCTTTTAAGCGGCGCACTAGAGAACGCGCATGGGAGGGCACGCGTTTAGGTAGGGCTTTTAAACTGGGTAGTGTTTGTAAGAGTGGCTTATTAGGTGGGCTCTTTTTCACGCGATTAAGCATATCTGTGCTGTGACTAAAAAACCCCACTGTGGTATCACTCTGGGCTAAAATCACATTTGAATCAAAATTAAAATTTTGCTTATCCATTATTATCCTTTTTTGACTTGGCTAGTATTTTACCCCCCGCTAAAAAATGCGTCTTACTAGCGCGAGATTTTTAATGCATAAAGTGCGCTAATACTCAAGGCATGCATTCTAAAGACTAGAGAGGTTTATTAAATTAGCCCTCTTGGCTAAAAAACACCTCTGTTAATATAAGCTAAATTATGATAATAAGTTATCAATAACAATATACGGGGCGTTAATGGGATTTAAGGAAAAGATCTCTTGGATGCTGGTTGGTGTTTTGATTGTTAGTTTTGTAGCTTTTGCTGTGTTTGTAGAACGATTTATGCGTAGGACTATGATGCATGATGCTGAAACTGCTCTATTTTCATTGGCTAAAGCCAATACAGACTGGGTTGCCTCTTGGGAACATAATACCTCTAGAATTTTTAATGTGGGTGCGAGATTTGTAGCTTTAAACTGGTCAGAAACAAAGAATAACAAACAAACCCTTGCTAAGGAATTAGATTACCTAACTGGAAATTTAAGGGCTTTGCAAGCTTTTGTGGGGACAGAAGATGGCCAAATGTATACTAGCACTGGTATGGGTCACCCTCCAAAAGGATATGATCCTAGAGTGCGCTATTGGTATCAACAAGCGCGTACACAGAGAAAAACAATACTTTCTGGAGTCTTTAAAGATGCCTATAGTGGTAGATTAGTGATTTCTTATAGCGCACCTTTGATTGTGGACTCAAAATTTGTAGGTGTGTTAGGGGTGGATATTCCCATTGAATTTTTTCAAACCCATGCAAAACATTTGAGTAGTAAACAGGGTGAGGAATTAGAGTTTATTGATACCCATGGGCTTGTTTTGGGGTCTAGTGTGTTAAAAAGTGGTTCTAATATTGCAGATGAAAATTCCCCTCTTAAAAGCGTTGCTTCTAAAATTTTAAGTATCAAAGAGGGGATTTTGTATAGTATCGGGGCAAAAGGACAGAAAAGCTTTTTAGTTGTGCATACGACAGTGCCTGAGTATAACTAGAAAGCTATAGCCCGTATCCCTGTTTCAGTTGCGTTTAAAGATATTTCCAAATTGCGCCTACTCATGATTGTTATCTCCCTTTTAGGACTCTTTTTTACTTTGGGCATTATTCTTGGCTGGATTTATTATTTAATGCGCCCCTTAGATCACTTAAGACATTTAAGTTCTGATTTAATACTAGGCGATCGAGATTTAACCAAACGCTTGCCTGTAAAAAGCCAGAGTCAACGAGATGACATTGCCATCATCACACGCAATATCAACGCATTTATAGAAAGTATGTGGAGAGTGATTAGTGATTTTAAAAAGATAGTTGATCAACAAAGGAGTTTTTCCTCTCTTTTAGATGATCAAACTAAAACCATGCAAAATGGAATAGGTGAGATTATTACGATAGTTGGAAAATCTGTTCAGACTAGTCGGGATAATGCAGAGGAGGTTTTAAACGGCGCAAAAAACGCTGAAGCCAATGTTAAAAAGTTAAATCAGACAAGTGCACAATTAGAACAGATCAATGGACAGATAAAAGAATTAAGTGAGCATGCAGAGCATAATGCCACCCAAAGCCTAGAATGCTCGCATAAATTACAAGAAACAACAAAAAGCACAGATGATATTAAAAAGGTTTTAGTCATCATCAATGAGATTGCCGATCAAACCAATTTATTAGCTCTTAATGCGGCTATTGAAGCGGCTAGAGCCGGTGAACACGGCAGAGGGTTTGCGGTAGTGGCTGATGAGGTGAGAAAACTAGCTGAAAGAACCCAAAGTAGCCTTACAGAAATTGACAGTACAATTAATCAGGTGGTGCAAAGTGTCAATGAGATTAATAAAATCCTAAGTGTTAATGCCCAAGGCCTTCTCCAAACATCTAAATTAGTTACAGAGATACAGGGCATAATCAAGCAGAGTTCAGAAGATGTTTTAGGGATTGTTGCAAATGTTAGTGAAAGAACCAGAGTGTTACAGATAACCGTGCAAAATAGCCAAAATATCAACCAAGAAATTGAAAAAATTAACACCCTAACGCATGCACAATTAGAGAATGTATCCAATATACAAAAGGCAAGTGCATCTTTGGGTAATGTCTGTTCTACCTTGAGTGATGAGATCAAACAAATTAAAGTGTGATGGTTTTTAAAAAAATATTTTTACCGGAGGGCTGGTGGCAAAGAAGGTTTTACTTCTTAGGCTATATGTCAATAGATCATGCTAAAATGGCGGGAAGTTTGTTTAAAATTTAAATATGGAGATTAGTTGTGAGTCTTGGGGTTAAAATCATCAGTATTTTTTTGGTTTCTTTTGTTGTTTTAGGGTGCACAATTATCTACATCACTGATCGAGAACAAAATAGTTTGCTTGCCTCCATCTTAAATATCCAAAAACGCGGTAACTTTAAGAGTCGGGAGGACGATTTACGCTACGCCACGCTTATAATAGAACAGGGGATAGCCGGTTTTTATGCTACCCTTCCAAGAGAGCAAGCCCAAAAAAAGGCACTTGAATTTTTTGGCAAAATCAACGACGATAAGGGTATGATTTACATGGTGGTTGTGGATAAAGAGGGTAAGGTGCTCTTTGATCCAGTCAATCCAACTACAGTGGGTAAAAGCGGTTTAGAACTCTCTAGCGCAGATGGGGTGCATTATGTAGAGGGGTATATCAAAGCGGCTAATAAAGGGGGAGGTTATACTTACTACCAAATGCCCAAGTTTGCCGGTGGTACTCCAGAACCTAAAGTCGCTTATAGCCATTATGACCCGGTCAGTCAGATGGTCATTGTTTCTACCACCTATTACAGCGATATTTTGCAAGCTTCTAGTCAAACCCGTCAAAGAGTGCAGCATATGATTTTGAAAAATATTTACACTTTGGCTTACTGGGTTATAGGTGTTGCACTTGCTCTGATTATTCTAGTTGTCATTTTGAATTATTATGTTGTGGTTAGACGCCTTAATGTCTTAGTAGCAAACGTGCATGATTTTAGTTTAGGCGATCGGGATTTAACCCGCCGCATTAAGATTGCTAATAGAAACGATGAGATTGACAAAGTTGGCGAGGGGGTTAACCGTTTTGTAGAAAACATTCAAGGGTTTTTCAATGCGATTAAATCTAACATTAAGGATAATACCGGCGTTGCTGAAAATTTAAACGCAAGTACTAGTGGCGCACTTGCGGGTATGAGTAAAAGAACCCAAATGATCACACAAATCAAAGATAAAAGTGTAGAAATTAGCGCGGTGATGAGTAGGACGGTTGGTGAGGCCCAAGAAAGCCAAAAAAGTTTAGCAGAAGTACAAGACTCTATTAAAGCCTCTAATACAGCCATTACCGATCTATTTGGACAAATTACAGAAGCCTCCCATACAGAAGAAGAACTAGCCAGCAAAGTAGAACAACTCAGTAAAAACGCTGATAGTGTTAAAAGCATTTTGCATATCATTAATGATATTGCCGATCAAACTAATTTATTAGCCCTGAATGCTGCTATTGAGGCCGCACGCGCGGGCGAACATGGTAGAGGTTTTGCTGTGGTGGCTGATGAGGTAAGAAATTTAGCCGCACGAACGCAAAAAAGCTTAGCTGAAATTAATTCAACAATTGGGGTAATTGTTCAAGAAATTAATGATGTGAGTAACCAGATGAATTTAAATTCTAAAAAGATTGAGGAATTAAGCGGGGTGAGTTTAGGCGTGCAAAAGCAGTTTACTAGCATGAGTGAGAATTTGGCAAGCACGATAGAGCGCGTTAATGCCTCCATTGATGGCGTTGCTAGTACTAAAAAAGATGTTGATGGCATTTTGCATGATTTTGTTCTCATTGAGGAAATTAATGCAAAATCTGCTAAAGAGGCCACGCAAATTATAGAAATCACCAAGTTTTTAAGCAATGCCACCACCGATCTGAATAGTAAAATCATCCAATTTAAATCTTAAAATGATTTTAGGGATTGATCCGGGTAGCTCTAAATGCGGGTATGGAATCATTGAGGGGGGTAAATTGGTAGGAGCCGGGTTTATCCATATTAAAGCTAAGCACCTACAGGCACAGATTTTAGAAGTAGTGGCCGGGTTTGAGCAGATTTTAAAAACCTATGCCATTACTGAGGTGGCCATGGAGGATATTTTTTATGCCTATAACCCTAAAACTGTGCTCAAGTTAGCGCAATTTAGAGGGGCTTTAGGGTTAAAGATTTTACAAGAGATGGGGCATTTTAGCGAATATACGCCCTTGCAAGTTAAAAAGGCTATTACCGGACATGGAAAAGCTAGCAAGGAACAAGTAGCGTTTATGGTTA